>JAUWYH010000169.1 GCA_030615975.1 Candidatus Aminicenantota bacterium | reverse complement strand
CGCTTTTTTGGGCTAAATTAGATCCAGAGCTTGAGAAGGAGATAAAAGAGAAATATCCTCATCTTTTGGAAATGCCAGATGGACCCCCCAACAGGTGGTGGCGTGTGATGAGAGAAGACGATTGAGGGGAAGGGAAATTCTCAAGGAAGGAATGAAAAATGATAAATAAAAAAGATTTTTTACCAGTGGAAGAAGCTTTAAGAAGAGTTAAAGAGTTTGACCTGTTAGTTGTTATAGAAAGAGGTTATGAAAATAATGGATGTATTTGGTTTGATTTATCATCGGGACAGCTTGTAGAAGAAGGTAGCGAAATAGCTGTTAAACTATATTGTCATCCAAATCCTTTGAATAATTTACCTGATCCTTTTGATTCTATTCCTGATAAGCATAAACTAACAGAGGAAAATTTGGAGGAATTGGAAGATGAAGCCGAAAAAGAAAAAGAAGAGTTACAAGAAAAAAGTAAATGGGAATTAGAAGAGATTGGCTTAGATGAAATTAAAATGGATGCTATAAAAAATGAACAAGAAATAAGACGTGATTGGGAAAATCGTATTAAGGATTTTTATTTTATAAATGGTATTTTAAAAAGTGAAAAAGACAGCTAGAGCTGAAGAAGCGCCTCATTAGAGAGACAGTTCTTATTAATAGATTTTCTCACTGGATAAAAAAATATCAAGAATTTAGACAAGCAAAAAGATTTTTTAGAAAAATCATCATAAGATTCCACGGATTTAAGTCTCCATTCAGAAAAGACTGGAACATTTCGCTTATGATCCCAATTCTTTGAAAAAAAGCAAAATGGGTATATAAGGATTCAAAAGATTTTTAAAAGTATTTTCAGTCTCTCGAGTGAGAAAATTTAAAAAACGCTTTACTTTTTGTTCTCAATAAGTATAATAGAATGTGAGACTTATGGAAAATCGAAAAAAATTTAAAATGTCAAGGTATGGGCAGGCAGTTTGTGTGTCCCTTCCAAAAATCCATAAGTCTCAACACGACACATTTGAGAGAAATGAGCTTCTATCGAGAGCATCATTGCAACGATTTCTTTCCTGCCTGCCCTCCATTTTATAAGGAGGCATGATGAAAGAAAAAGTCAAAAAAATAAAAGAAAGACACATGAGTGAATTTGTTACAGCAGACCAACATTTTAACCATAAGAATATCATCCAGTTCTGCCAACGTCCATTTAAAGATGTAGACGAAATGAACGAAGCCTTAATAATCAATTGGAATGCGAAAGTTAGAGAAAATGATACTGTTTATTGTCTGGGTGATATGGTTTGGCAAGGAGACGCAAGAGAAATTTTAGACAGATTGAATGGAAAAATCCTTTATGTGCCTTCAAAAGAATGGACGCATGAACGAATTGTTTTGAAATATCGAGATAGATTTGAAAAAGTTGAATCTCTTACAACTATAAAGGTCATCAAAAAGTATGGAGTTTATATTACATTTTGTCATTATTGTCTCAGAACTTGGCCTAAATCCCATTATAATCATTGGCATATTTTCGCTCATAGCCATGGAAAATTAGAGCCTATAGGAAAAAGTTGGGATGGAGGAGTAGATAATAATAATTTTTTTCCATTATCTTTTGATGAGATAGCTAAGATAATGGAAGACAGACCCGACAATCCTGGATATGTAAGAATAAGAGGATTTTATAGACAAAAATTAGATGAGGAGGAGATAGAATGAAATTTGATAAATTTTTAAGAGCTTCAAGCATCTCTTTTTCCGTGATGAAAAACCTGTCTTATAATTTCAATACATCACGCAATTGAAGATGCTTCCAACATTGAAGGGGCTCTATGACGAAAAGTAGGGATCATAATGGCTTGTAAAAAGAGGAAATTGAGATTATATTAAGAAAAAAATTTAACATGAATAATGGAGCATTTAAAATGAGAAGTTCTTTTGCCAATAAAGCTTTAAAAATTTTTCTTACTATAATTCTTTTTCTTTCTCTATTGAACGTGAATGGAAGATTCTTAAGAGGGAAGAATGAATTGTCCATCCGCTCTCTTCTGCCTGAGATTGAGTCTTGGAAGTTTTCGGAAGCTCCTCAGAATTATTTGTCTGAAACGCTTTATGAGTACATCAATGGAGCTGCAGAGATATACCTAGGCTATGACTTTAAGGAGTTGATCGTCGGTTTGTATAAAAAAGCTGATACTGAAGCTTCTGTTTCGATCGAGATTTATGATATGGGGAATGAAAAAAATTCTTTCGGAATTTACAGTGCAGAACGTTTCCCTGATAATAGATTTATCCCTGTAGGTCTACAGGGATATTTAGAAGAAGGAGCACTGAATTTTATCGTCGGAAATTATTACATTAAACTTCTTTGTTTTGATTGTGAAGATGGGTCTGAGAGTTTCCTTAGACTTTTTTCTCAAGAGATTCTAAAGAGAATCAAAGAAAAGGGTCAACTACCACCTCTCCTTCAGGTGTTTCCTAGAGAAGGTCTGATTCCAAACAGCGAAAAATTTATATTGTTTAATTTCATGGGTTATGAATTCCTCAATAATGGTTATTTGGCAAATTATAAGAAAGGCGAGTTAGAATTTGAGTGTTTCATTATCGAGGGAAAAAATTCGGAAGAAACTCGAAATATGCTGGCCCGATATCTGGCTGCTAGAAACAAGGAGAGTATACAGAAGATTTCATTTGGATATCATCTTAAAGATCGTTATTATCATAATATTTATCTTGCCAGAATTGAAGATTACCTTTGCGGAGTGATTAAAATCAAAGATGGATTTGAAGAAGTGGGAGAAGAATATCTAAAAGCTTTGGTTAAGTCTTTAAAGTGAAAGTCCTTTTTCTCGATGTGTTTCCTTTCTTGGTAGAAGAGATTCTAAAATCACCACGCAGTTGCGGCCTTTCTTTTTTGCTGAATAAAGAGCTCTATCACTAGCCTTAATAAGTTCATCTCCAGAGGCAAGAGAGGAAAATTCTGATGAAATACCACCTGCGCTTAGCGTGATCTCTAGATCAGTTTTATCCGTTTGTATTTTTTGTTCGGATACACATCTACGCAGACGTTCTGCGATTTTTTTTACATTTATCAAATTGCAGTCCGGAAGGACTATGAACATCTCGTCTCCTCCATAGCGGCCAATTTTATCATATTTTCGAATAGATCTTTTTAGACGAGAGGCCACCTCAACGAGGACAGCATCGCCGATAAAATGTCCGTGGGAGTCATTAACTCTTTTAAAATGATCAATGTCGATCATGATCAGCCCCGTTGATTGATTTTCTCTCCGGCAACGCTCAAGTTCTTCCTTGAAAAATTCAAGGATTTTATTCCTGTTCCAAACTTTTGTCAGACTGTCATAGCTTGCTAATTTGAGGCGACTGTCTTCAAGCTCGATGATTCGCTCTCCGTTCTGGAGCCGAACCTTCAGCTCGAGAAAACTGAAAGGCTTTGTTATATAATCATCGGCTCCAGCCGAAAGACCAGCAATGATGTCCCCCTGTTGATTTTTCCCAGTGAGAAGGATGATATAGATATATTTGGATTTTTTTTCCTGAATTTCTTGACGGATTTTATGGCAAAGCTCAACTCCATTAATTCCTGGCATCATCCAATCTAAGATAGCCAAGCGAATATCGCCTTTTTTTATGGCTTCCCATGCATTTTTGCCATTTTTGGTAATGATTGTTTTATATCCCCAATCTTTGATGCTCTTTTCCAGTGCTCTGCTGGAAATAACTTCATCTTCAGCTATCAGAACTTTCATGATGATCTTTTTTTTCAGAAGATGTCTTTTTTCTTTATTTTAAAAAATTTTAAGCCTTCTCCTCTTAAATCTCTTCTTTAAATGTTGATTTTATACATAAGCAGAGGATGGTCAATCGCCTTTTTAGGTGAATCTAGGGGTGATTTTGAAGAAGTCGGAA
>JAUWYH010000124.1 GCA_030615975.1 Candidatus Aminicenantota bacterium | reverse complement strand
ACTGCGTTTTTAGGAAAAGGAGTTCCCGGTTATGCGATCATGACAGAAGGTTATCATTTCAAATACCACCGCAGCCGCGATGATATTGACTTGATTAAACCTGAGCTGTTAAAGAAAACAGGAGATTTTGTCCATGAGGCTGTTAAGATTCTGGCATCAGAACCTGGAGATTTTATTCAGCCTATGAGGAGAGAGACATATTATCTGAAATATCAAAACCTCATTAATTTCGAACTCTCCCCTCTAAATGAAGTTGTCGAACATCATAAAGATGCCAAAGATTCTCATGTAGATTTGCAACTTTCAGTTCTCGAAGAAAAAGAAGGGCTGTCAGGAGATGAGCTCAGGATGGACATTCTTAAAAGTCTCCTCACTACCTCAGAAAAAATAAAGAAAGCCAAGGGACTGACATATTATTCCAATTCAAGCAAACTTAGAGGAGATATCCGTCAGGGAAAGACAACGATTATGGCTGGGCTCAAAGGAATAAACTCCTTTGGCGATGATCCAAAATGGGCACAAGTTTTGGCTAAACAGGGAATCTATTTTGTCATTGTCGATGATGCATCTTCCTTTTTTAATGAAAAGGAGTTGACTGAAGAAGGGAAGAAGATTCTAAAGGCCGTAAACGAAAGCGGACTTCTCCTGGGATTTAAAGGACTGAATGCTTCGCAGGAGAAATCTTTGTTGAACGCTTCGAAGAAGCCTGTGATTTTGCTTTCAAAAGACTTGCCGGATGAAGAAACTCAAGAGCTGATAAAGAAGAAAAAATCAGCTATTGGTCTTATCTTGAGCCAGGATGATGAACCTGCCGACTATTTTGAAAAGCTTGATGAAGCTAAAAAGTCTTTAGGAACAGAGCATCTTATGATTGTCAATGAACAATGCTTATGGGGAAAGGCAGGAAAAGAACAGATGCTTAAAGTAATTTCAGAGATTTTGAAGGCCAATTATGAAAGGTCAGATATTTCCAATATTTTTTCTGGAACATTTCTTAGAGTTTTAAATAAAGTGAGAGGAGAAGGAAGACCTAGGCCTTTTGCATATATCCCTTTCTGAAAAGGAGGGCATTTATTAAAATTCTCTTTGTCTTGGGGGGCTGTTTTGCCTTTCTTGTGCTCTATTTATTAATAGAGCGCTTCCTTCTTAATCAGAAAATCCGGAGCATCCCGCTCCGAATCTGTATCACAGGGACAAGGGGAAAATCAAGTGTTACAAGACTCATTGCCGCTTCTCTAAGAGAGGCTGGTTTCGAGGTTCTTGCCAAAACCACAGGCTCTAAACCAAGCATCATTCTTCCTGATGGTCGAGAGGAGGAAATAAGAAGAGGAGAAATCCCTTCTATTCTTGAAGAAAAAAAACTCCTTAGATTAGGAGCAAGACTTAAGATCAATGCTCTTGTTTCTGAACTGATGAGTATCCGTCCTGAGTCAGGCTACGCAGAGTCAGTTCAGATTTTGAGGCCCCACATTCTTGTTATTACCAATGTTCGCCTTGACCATTTGGCTCAAATGGGCTCTTCAAAAGAAGCTATCGCTCAATGCTTTGCCTCTTCCATTCCTGAGAAAAGCACTGTTTTTACTCCTCAAGAGGAATTCTTTCCTGTTTTTCAGAAGATAGCAGATAAATTAGGATCAAAAGTCATTCAGGTACCCAGAGATTCTTTTGAAGAATATTTCCAAGCAAAGAAGAAATTTCCCTTTTTTGAATTAGAAGAAAATATTCGTTTAGCCCTAGCTGTGGCCGAATTTCTGGGAATCAATAGACAAGTCGCTTTTCGAGGCATTGTGAAGGTTAAGCCTGATTTTGGAAGTCTTAGAGCCTGGAGTACAGAGATGGGTTCACCACCTCGACGTTTCTACTTTGTGAACAGTTTTGCTGCCAACGATCCTGAATCCACTCGTCTTGTATTATCAAATCTTTTGAAAAAGAGAATCTTCGAGGAGAATAATATTATTGGATTCCTCAATTTAAGAAAAGACAGGGGAGATAGAACCCTCCAATGGTTGGAGGCCTTGAGAAAAGGTGCTTTTCCTGAATTCAAAAAATTTTATCTTTTCGGCTTTAATGCTTTTGCCTTTAAAAGGAGAGTTGGTCTGTCGGATAAGGCTTCTGTAACTGTTCTTAAAAAGCAAACTCCTGAAAAAATTATAGAGCAAATTTTAAAAGAGGAAAAAGGAGAAGCGGTTTTGGTGGGGATGGGCAATATGGGAGGCATGGGAAAAGAACTCGTTTTTTATTGGGAGAACATAGGAAAACCTTATGATTTATGAAACACTTTTTATCGGTCTAATTGTAGCTGTCCTGTATGTAGAAATCATGGATATATATCCAGGGGGAATAATCGTCCCTGCTTATATGGCCCTTTATCTTGACCAGCCCTTAAGAATCCTGGTCACGATCCTTATAGCTTTTTTAGGCCTGTTCACCTATAGAGTGCTCTCCCGTTTTCTCATCCTCTTTGGAAAGAGAAGGTTTGTGATGTTTGTTCTTCTTGGAGCGCTTTGGGCTCAACTCTGGTTTGTGCTCCTTCCCCATTTTTTCTCTGATCCTTTTGGACTTAGAGCTATAGGGTGGCTTATTCCAGGACTTTTGGCTAATAACCTGGAAAAGCAGAGGCTTATACCCACTCTGGCTTCTTTACTTATTGTCTCGACAATAACCTTTTTTCTTGTTCGAATTTTTATGTGGTTTTGATAACAATGGCGGGTTTATTTTTTAGACAAAAAAGAAATATCCCAAAAGAGGATTTAGGTAAGAATGCGAAAACGATTCTTATCCTTTTCACCTTGAGCCTTTTATTTTTTTTGCTAGCTAGATTCATCCCTGAAAGAGAGGCAGAGCAGGATAAGAAGATGATGATTGAAGCCTCCCAAATTATGAAAGAGGCGATTGATGTGCTTCAGGAATGCCAGGAGGAAAAAGGGATTTCGATTGACAAAAGAAGGGATCCGAACCAGACAGGACTCATAGGTTTGGAGGTTTCTCAGATAACGACATCGCTTGGCAGTTTAGAGGCTAAAAGAACGACGACAAATCCTAATTTTGCCGGCCTCATTGTTTTTTTACTGAAAGAAGCAGGTGTAAAGGAAGGAGAAACGATCGCTGTGGGGGCATCAGGCTCGTTTCCAGCCTTGATTGTAGCTGTGTTTTCTGCAGCTAAAGCGATGGATTTAAAGCCCCTCGTGATTTCTTCTCTTGGTGCTTCTCAATGGGGTGCCAATAGAGCGGATTTTTTTTGGCTCAGGATGCATGAGTGTCTTTCAATGGAGGGGGTATTCGATGATGAACTGATTGCCCTTTCTTTAGGTGGAGAAAAGGACAGCGGAGAGGACATGAGTGTTGAAGGGCGTTCGCTCCTCACAAAAGAAATAAGAGAGAGCGGGATTTTGTTTATTGATGAGCCGTATCTGGAACGGAATGTCGAGCTAAGGATGAGTGTTTATGAAGAAAATGCAGGGAATAATAAAATCAAGGCGTTTATCAACATCGGAGGAAGCTGGTCAAACATGGGGACTGACCTGGAAATATTAAAATTGAAGCCGGGACTTGTGAAGATTCGCAGCATTCCTACGCCAGATAAAAGAGGCATTATTCATGAAATGGCTGTTCGCAAGATTCCTGTTATTCATCTCCTGTATATCAAAGGTTTTGTCCATCGCTATGGACTCCCATGGGATCCAATCCCTCTTCCCCGTCCTGGCGATGGGAAGATATACCAGATGATTAGGCAAAAGCAGCCAACATTCATCTTCCTTGCAGCTTTATATTTGATCCTTGTTTCACTTGTCGTTGTTTTAAAAAAAGCAATCCGGTGACTTTATATAATTGCCAGAAAATCCCAGGCTTTGAAGCCTGGGGATGAATGGCACCCGGAACGAAGCCAGTAAAGCTGGCGAAGTGGAGGCAAATTCGGCATAATCTGATTATGGCCAGATACGCAACAGGAGCCCATACGAAACATCGGCTTCAATATCATCTGGTATGGATACTCAAATATCGGAAACGAGTTTTGCCGAAACGATCGGTGAGGTCAATGAGGAGATTGTTAAAAAGTACATCCGTGATCAGAGAAAGAATCCATAACCAGATTATGCCAGAGGGCCGAAACCCCGGGCTTTAGCCCGGAGAGTGGCTTCATTGTTTTTGCCCTTTTTTAATATAAAGTCAACAAAGTTTTTTCCAAAAGGTGTAAAATTAATCTCTTCATTTGGTCCAGGTTCTCCTTTATACTCTAATTGTTCACCTCCAAGTATTCCTAACAGAGGTCGAAAGAAGATACCGATATTTAACAAATCAATTATTATATTACCGCTATCTGGATAATTAGCCTTTATGTCCTTGTATCTACAAACATTGATATTATTATCTTGGAAATAACGCAGTATAGTAAAATGAGCCGTTGATAATAGCGGCAGTTTAGTTAAGAATATTTCTATTTCATCATAAGAAGGATGCGTTATTACTATTGAACTGATTAAAACGTTTCTATATGCACGAATACGCTCTTCATTGCTCACTTTTAAAACCCTTTGAAAAACCTCATCAATAATGTCTGAAAATTCATCTGTTTGAAGGAAATTTTTATCAACATTTTTTTCTTTTAAATACATTAATTCCGTACCCAATTGATTGCAAAATGATTCTAGACGATGCATAAGTTTCCTATTTCTAACTTCAAAATAGGCATTTGATATGATCGATCCTATAAAAGGTATTTTTTCAATAGCAGCTTTAACTGCAATTTCTAATTTTTCTTGCTTTGCTAACTTATTATCAGGAGAAATTATCTTATTTTTACTTTTTTTCATGCTATAATTCTTTATTCTTCTTCTATAATCTTCCTTTCTTCCTCTGTAATTTCGTATAATTCATATACCAGTTCATCTATTTTTTCATCAGTTATTTGGATTTCCCTTTCTGTTTTTTCTCTTTTTGAGCTTGGAGGAAGTTTGTTTTTCTTTTTGTTTAGTTCTAACATTTTGTCTACCATTTTTACCATTTTGTAATGCATTTCTTTTTCTTTAGGTCTGAATAGTTGATAGCATAGATAGGGAATTCCTTGAAAAAGACATAGCTTGGTTCAAAAAAGTTACCGCGG
>JAUWYH010000148.1 GCA_030615975.1 Candidatus Aminicenantota bacterium | reverse complement strand
AGGAAAAATGTCCATTATTTCTCATGCCTCCGATATTTATTTTTCTCGTTCAGTTAAAATTTCTGAGCCCGAAGGGCATTGACCTTTCGGCTGGCTATAGCTATGCAAGACTGAATAAAGTCCTTTAGCTTGAAGATTCTTTTCTTCAGGCTTTTCTTTTCTCCTATAATAAAAAAAGAGCAGAGGATTGCTCCTCTAATAGCTTTGATATTTTCTTACTTAAATCGATAAGACACGTTTACTTCAATGTTGACAACTTCGTTTAGGGAGAGTAATTTTATTATTGTAATAAAGATGTCAAAGGTCATTTTAGTCAAAGGAAAAGGAGTCCTCAATCAGAGAAGAGATATAGACTCAAAAAAGCTCCTTAGTATGTACAAAAAAGGGATCCAAACCCTGATTGGAAAAGAAAACCTAAAAGAGAGCTTTCTCTCCCTTTTCAACAAGAACGACAGAGTTGGGATAAAAATCAACACTATCGGTGGAAGGAAGCTTTCTTCAAAACCAGAAGTTTCTCTTTCTCTGGCAACTCTTCTTGCAGAAAGCGGCCTCCAGAAAAAAAACATAATCATCTGGGATCGGACAAACAGAGAATTGAAGGAAGCAGGTTACTATCTTAACCAGAATGGGAATGAGATTAGAGTTTTTGGCACTGATACAAATGGAGTGGGTTATGATAATGAATTGATTTCTCACTACAACATAGGTAGCCTTTTCTCCTCGATTCAAGCTCGCTTTATCACTGCTTCTGTAAGCCTTGCAGTTTTAAAAGACCATGGTTTGGCAGGAGTCACAGCAGGGATGAAAAATTACTTTGGCACTGTCCATAACCCAAATAAATATCATGATTTTAATTGTAACCCCTTTATAGCTGAGCTCTTCGAAACAGATTTCATCAAGAGAAAGCACAAGATTTCTATCCTGGATGCTCTTATTGTCCAGTATCACCGCGGTCCTTCTTATCATTCAAAATGGGCAGAAAAATATGAGACACTCATTTTTGGTCTCGATCCTGTCGCCTCTGATTTTGTTGGATGGCAAGTCATAGAAAAATTAAGAGCTAAGAAGGGTTTGCCTTCTTTAAAAGAAGAAAAAAGAGAACCAGTCTATTTAAAAACGGCAGAAAAAATGGGGTTAGGAAAAGCAACTAAGGATAAAATTAAAATTATCGAAGAAGAGGTGTAAACGTGAACGGTTCACGTTTTACTGTTTATGTTATTAAATAATGAACAGAAGACAATTTTTTAAGACAGCTGGAAGCGCCAGCCTTTTAACTAGCTCAGGCATTAAGCCATTCCTTATGGATCTCTATGCTTTTAGCGAGGAAACTAATCTCTCAAAGGTAGAAGCCCGCTATTATAAGAAACTTCCTGAAAAGGAAATAGAATGTGACCTCTGCCCTCGTTTTTGCAGATTGGGAGACAAAGAAAGAGGCTATTGTGGAGTCAGAGAAAATATGGGGGGCACATATTACACGTTGGTATATGGAAAAGCCTGTGCCATCAATATAGATCCTATAGAAAAAAAACCATTTTTCCATTTTCTCCCTAAAAGCAATACACTATCATTGGCAACTGCAGGTTGTAATGTGAACTGTAAATTCTGTCAAAACTGGGAAATTTCCCAAGTCAGACCAGAACAGGTTCGTCACTATGACTTCCCTCCGCTTCAAGTTGCAGCTTATGCTCAAAAAAATCGTTGTCCAGTTATCGCCTATACTTATTCCGAACCTGTTGTTTTTTATGAATACATGTATGATGCTTCTGTTGAAGCCCGCAAAATAGCAATCAAAAATGTGGTTGTCACAGGGGGACATATAAACCCCGAGCCCCTCCAAGAGCTAACCAAAGTTGTGGATGGGATAAAAATTGATCTAAAAGCATTCAACCAACGCTTCTATACCAATTATGTAAGAGGAGAATTTCAGCCTGTCCTTGAAGCCATTAAAATAGTGTTTAAGAGCAAAGTCTGGTTAGAAATTGTTTACCTTGTTATCCCTTCCTTAAATGACAGCACTAATGAAATCCGAAAGATGTCCAGATGGATAATGAAAGAGGTCGGTCCTGATGTGCCTCTTCATTTTTCCCGCTTCTATCCCATGTATTTGATCAAAAATCTTCCCCAAACACCTCTATCAACTTTAGAAAAAGCACAAAACATCGCTCTTCAAGAAGGACTTCATTATGTTTACATTGGGAATATCCCTGGGCATAAGGGCGAAAACACGTTTTGTCCTCAATGCAAGAATATTGTCATTGAACGCATCGGTTTCAAAATAAGAAAAATTGAACTAAATAGAGGTCTTTGTAAATTTTGTAATCATCCTATCCCTGGGATTTGGGCTTGATAAACTTTCTTCCTCCTTTTCTGTTAGGTTTCCTTGCTCTATCCTTTCAAATCTTTCTCTTGAGAGAATTTTCTGTTCATTTCTACGGCAATGAAATAACTTTTGGACTTGTGCTTGCTTCATGGCTTTTATGGGGAGGAGTTGGAAGCATCTTGGCCTCAAAATTCAAGTTTAATCTTCCAAAATTCCCTCAATTTTATTATGCCATTATTCTCCTTTTTCCTCTCTGCCTTATCGGACTCAGGTTTTCCCGTTTCTTCCTCAAGCTTCTTCCGGGCGAAATTACAGGAATGATTCCCATATTGATTTTTTCTCTCTCTATTGCCTTCTTTGTAAGCTTTCCTCTTGGAATGCTCTTTGTATTCAACACACATTTCCAAAAGGGAAATCTTTCTCAGGTCTATCTTCTTGAGTCTATAGGGTCTTCTGCCGCAGGATTAATTGTTTATCTTTTACTCATTCCTGTTTTTTCGAATTGGCAGGGAACCGCTATCATCTCTGCCTTATCTTCTATTGTTATCTTCTTTTCGTTTGGAGGAAGAAAACATAAATTCTCTGTTGTTCTTATTCTTTTATTTTTGGTCCTCTTTAGTGCTTTTGATTTTAACAGCCAAAAAATTTACTGGAAGCCTTATTTTCTCATCGAAAGCAAAGACACTCCATATGGAAAACTTCAAGTCCTCAAAACAGAAGAGCAGATATCTCTTTATAACAATACTCTCCTGGATTATTCCTACCCGAATCTGTCTGCATCAGAGGAATCTGTTCACTTTGCTCTTCTCCAAAATCCTGAGGTGAAAACTGTGCTTTTGGTCGGAGGTGGCGCTGGGGGGAGTTTAAGAGAAGTCTTAAAATATCCCGAAGCTGAGATAGACTACGTAGAACTCGATCCTGAAATAATCAGGCTTTCCCTCAAATTCCTTCCTGAAGAGGGACGGAAAGTCTTTCAGAATAATAGAGTCCATACATTCTATCAAGATGGAAGAGCTTTTCTGAACAAAATTCAGAAAAGATATGAGGTTATAATCCTCAACCTGCCTGAACCGGCCACAGCCCAGATCAATCGTTTTTACACCAAAGAATTTTTCTCAATAGTCAAAAAAAAGCTGACAGAAGAAGGTGTTTTTTCTTTTCGCGTCCCCTCAGCCGAGAATTATATCAGCTTTGAGCGGCAAAATTTTCTTGCCTCCCTTTACTTTTCGCTCAAAGAAGTTTTCCCGGTGATCAAGATCGTCCCTGGGAGCACGAACATATTTTTAGCCTCTTCTTATCCTCTTTCGATAGAAGCTGACGAAATCAGTCAAAAAATAGAAGACCTAAACCTTCAAAACACTTATGTTAGCCCTCATCTTCTTTTTTCTCGTCTCAACCCGCTTAGAGTCAACCTGCTAAAAGAAAAGATATCTGAAGGAAAAAAAACGATAAACCTGGATTTTATTCCAATCAGCTATTTCTATAATTCTGTTTTGTGGAGCAGTCAATTTATGGGCCTGGAAAGAAAAATTTTTTCTTTCCTGTCTAATATTCGTTCTTTTTGGCTGTTAGATTTCCCCCTAGCTCTCTTTCTTTTTTTTCTTTTTATATTGTGGTTAAAAAGAAGAAAATCATCTTTTTACCTTGTTCCTTTGGCTGTGATGGGCTTTACCACCATTGTTTTTGAAATCGTCGTCATCATCTCCTTCCAAACCCTATATGGATATCTTTATCGAAGAATAGCTCTTCTTCTTGCCGCTTTTATGATTGGATTATCTTTAGGCTCGCTTCGAGGAAAAAAAAGAAAAAAATTTGATTATACTAGCCTTCTCTTCATCCAATTTTGTTTTATGCTTCTTGTTTTCTTATTTTACCCATTTTTAAAAATCCATCCTCCCGAGATTTTATTTTTTGTTTTTCTCCTTTTTCTTGGCTTTTTGGGAGGAGATTTGTTTATCGTCTCTAATCATCTCTTTCTAAAAGAGAGAAAAAACTACGGCCTCGGCTATGGCTTGGACTTATTAGGCTCTTTTCTGGGCGCTCTGGCTGCCTCCTCATTTCTCATCCCACTCGTAGGACTTCCCCTTCTTCTGAGATACCTCTTTCTTCTTAACTCTTTATGCCTTCTTTTCCTCGTAGGAGG
>JAUWYH010000027.1 GCA_030615975.1 Candidatus Aminicenantota bacterium | reverse complement strand
GGCAGCTCCCCTAATAGTCCCTTGTCCGACTAAAGAGGAGTAATTTAAAGCTATCCCTTTTTCTTCTAATTTAGAGAAAAAGCCTTTTATATCAACCCAAGTTAAATCAAGCTCGTATTGTTCCTTTAGATCTTCCTTCATCTCTTCAAATCTTTCCTCTGCAATAGGAAAGGGAGAAAAGCCACAATTCCCGCTGACGAAGGTTGTTATTCCCTGCCTAATTGAGCTTTCTGCTTTAGGATTGACTAAAAGCTCTATATCAGTATGATCATGAACATCTATAAATCCTGGACAAACAGCAAGATCTCTAGCATCAATAACAGATTTTCCCCTCGAACTCGATATTTTTCCAATCTCTTTTATAAAATTTCCGCTTATTCCAACATCAGCTTTAAACGCATCCTTCCCTAGCCCATCAAAGATGTAGCCATCCTTGATGATGAGGTTAAAGTCTTTTTTTGATCGGCATCCTTTAAGCATAAGGCCACAACCACCAAGGCTTGTTACAGCAAAAATTTGTGAAGATTTTTTAAGAAAATGCCTCCGTGTGATTATTCTCTTCATCCTTGTCTCCTTTTTATCCGAATCTATGAGTAATATATAAAATCAGGATTGGGAAGTCATTTGAAACTTTATATGCTTTCTTCAAATAACTCATTGAGTCCAAACTATAATGCCCATCAACATATTTTGCAATGAGAACAAAAAATTTTTTTCATATATAAAGAATATAGGTTCAAGGCTTCGCCAAGTGAGGAGACCCGGCTGTGTCGGGCAGCGAGGATGTTTGAGCACTGCAAGTTTTTATTTGATTTCCACTCAAACCCGATAATTCCCAATGAATCATTCAAAAGGAAAGAGAAAGGGTAATAGCCTGCTTTTGTGGAGAAAGTTGGAAATTCAATTTAATCTTTTCGTTACTGTTTCTTCTATTCAAGGCAGTAACTTTTTTACCCACAAAATACCCAATCACTGATCCAATGAGGACATCAGAAGCCCAGTGTTTGTTATCATGCAACCTTGTCAGTGCCACTAAAGCGGCTAAGTTGTATGCTAAAAAATCAACATAAAACTTCTCCGACTGGTCAGCAATCACAGTGGCCACGGCAAAGGCTGATGAGGCATGGCCTGAGGGAAAGGAATGGAAACGAGACCGAAAGGATAAAGGATGAAACTTAAAGCTGTTTCCATTTTTCTGAGGGCGTACTCTTCCAGTTAAAATTTTTACTGCTGAGATAATTGTTCCTGATATCATCCAGCTTTCGAAACTCAAAAGAGCTGTCTTACGGCATTTTATGGAATCAAAAATTTCCCCCGATGCATACAAAGCTGTCAGGAAACTTCCCAAATAGAGTCCATGGCCGAATGGCGAAATCAATTGAGAAACATCATCAGATGAAGAATTTCGATTCTCCTGGAACCAGTCGTTAATTTCTTCATCGAAGACAAAAAGAAGAGTCCCGGTTGCCAGCATTGCTGAGAGTTTGAAAAAGTCTTTGCTTTTCCAATCATTTGGGGAAGTGACCACTCCCCTGAAATCATTTAAGAACCATTCTAAAAATTCTTCATTAAGTTTATATCTTGAAGAAGCCTCCTCTGCGTAGATGAAACTCTGAAATAAGGATAAACATAGAAATACAATTAAAATCCTGGCCAGAAATGTGGAATGTTTTTTCACGTAACGTTTGGCCATCTGAGGTTATATTAAGGTTTCTCCATCAAAGCTTCTACAGTCCTGATAGTTTTTTCTGTAGCTCCCTGGAGGGAGTCTAGAGTCTCCTTAGCTTTGTTTCCCATTTCTTTTAAGTTTTTTTCCTCTTCTGCTAGAAACATCCTGACCAAATCTTCTTCTTTATAAACTACTCGGGCTGCGCCTGAATGGATAAATTTTTCAGCTAGAAAAGAGAAATTTTCCATATGAGGCCCAAAAAAGACAGGTTTTTCATAAAAAGCTGGTTCGAGCAAATTATGGCCTCCCCAAGGGATGAGACTTCCTCCAACAAAAGCAACATCAGAAAGCGCATAAAACTTCGGCAATTCTCCTATCGTATCAAGAACCAGTACATCCCATTCCGTAATTGGCAAAACAGAAGTCCTCCTTATAACTTTAAATCCTAAATTTTGGCAAATCTTCTCTATCTCATCAGTCCTTTGCGGATGACGAGGGGCAAGGATCAAAAGGATATCTCCTTTAATTTCTCTTGCTTTTGTATAAGCATCAAGAAGTTTTTCTTCCTCACCCTTTCGGGTGCTCCCAGCAATAACTACTTTTTTGCCCTCCGCTATGCTCAAACTTCTCTTTAATTTTAAGAGCTCATCGTTATTTAATAAGGGGAGATTAACTTCTGTTTTCAAATTTCCGGCCACTTCTACCTGAGAAGAATTTACTCCTATTTTTTTAAGGCTTTCTTTATCTTTTTCTGTCTGAACCAAGAAAAGATTTATATTTTTTAAAATTTTTTTGATAAGAAATCTGATTTTCGTGTATTTTTTTAAAGAACGATCTGAGATTCTGCCGTTTATCAGGATAACCCCCTTTGTGTGTCTATTGGCTTCTCTCAAAAGATTTGGCCAGAATTCCGATTCTGCCAAAATAAACACATCGGGTTTTAAGGATTTAAAAAATCTTTTCACAATACGCGCAAAATCAAAAGGAGCAAAAAAAATATTATCGGCTTCGATTAATTTTTCTTTTGCCATGCGAATGCCTGAGTTTGTCAATGAAGAAAAATGAATGATCCAATCGGGATGCTTTTTTTTGATCTGCTTGATTAAATTCTGTAGAGAGAGGACCTCTCCCACTGAGACTGCATGAATCCAAAGAGATCTTTTCTGTCTGTTTTTGACAGGGAGTCTTAATCTGAGCCTTTCTTTTAGATATAGGCTCTCTCCCCTGAATAGTTTTATTCGAACAAAATAAAGAGGAATATAGATTGTTAGCGACAAAAATAGAAGGAAGGAATAAAAAACATACATGTTTCATGACTATACTAAATTCGTTATTCTTGTGCAAGGAAGGCGATATTTAAAAAAGAATTGCTCTCCACTCCCCTATTTTGTTAAGCTAAGATAGTGTTATTTATTTTTATAAAAAACTGTTGACCAGGATTAAAAGGAAATAAAATGGAAGAAGAGAAAAAAGAAAAAAGCAAATCCCAGAAAAAATCTCCAGAAAAGGTGGAAGTCTCAAAGGCAAAAAAGAAAAAAGCACTCCAACCAGAACCAGAGAAAGAAAAAAAAGAGAAAATCTCTCTGAAAAAAAAAGAAGAGAAAATTGAAGAAAAAGAAAAGAAAGTCGAGGCTGAAAAGAAGGAGCCAGAGAAAATAGAGGAGGAAGTCAAAAAAGAAAAACCGAAAAAAGTAAAGGAAGAAGTTGAGAAAGAAAAGCCTGAAGTTGTATCTCCCCCACCACCATCCAAGCGAAAAAAGATCAATAAGATGACATTGGGTGAGATCGAAGCAAAACTTGAAGAGGTTAAAGATAAAATGGGAGGTTTAGATTCAAAATACGCTCAACATCTCCTCAGAAGGAAAAATTACCTCAATTCTTTAAAATAGAAATTATTAGAAGTATTCAAAATTTTAATAACTAAAAAAAATAAGAACTAAATAAACAAACTCTTAGATTTTTAAAATGAATAGGTAGATTTACATCAAATCATTTTTCTGATATGATAATTTATCATTTTTTAAGGAGAAAGTACAGGTGCTGAATAAAGAGGAAAAATCAAAAATAATCAAGGAATACAAAAGCAATCCAAATGATACAGGTTCACCAGAAGTTCAGATTGCACTTCTCACCAACAGAATCAATTATTTAACTGAGCATTTTTCAGTTCATAAGAAAGATTTTCATTCCCGGACTGGCCTTATGAAAATGGTCGGACGTAGAAAAAGACTTCTGGAATACATAAAATCACAAGATGTCAGCCGGTACGAAAATTTAATCCAAAGGCTTAACCTCAGAAAGTAGGTTAAGATTCCGGGTGCTAAAATGTCTAATCAAAAAATCAGTCTTGAGATAAACAATCGTCTCCTTTCCATCGAAATAGGAAAAATAGGTAAGCAAGCAGATGGGTCGGCTTTCCTCCGTTACGGAGACACCATTATGTTCGTCTCCGCGACCTCTAAAAAGGAAGTTAAAGAAGAAAAACCTTTTCTCCCTTTGATAGTGGATTACAGGGAAAACACCTATGCTGCTGGAAAAATACCAGGAGGCTTTTTTAAACGGGAAGGAAGACCTTCCGAAAGAGAAATTCTTTTAAGCCGTATGATTGACAGACCCATAAGACCTCTTTTCCCAGAAGGCTATTTTTATGACACCCAAATAGTCGCTCTTCTCCTATCAGCCGATTTAGAGAATGAACCTGACACTCTGGGAATCATTGGAGCATCTGCGGCTCTTTATTTTTCTGACATTCCTTTTACAACCCCTGTAGCAGCCGTCAAAATCGGCTTCGTCAATAATGAATTTATTATTAATCCCACCATGAAGCAGCTAGAAGAGAGCCCTCTTAACATGGTTGTTGTAGGAACAGAAGAAGGAATACTGATGATAGAGGCAGTGGGTTCTGAAGTTGAGGAAGAAAAAATTTGGGAGGGAGCTTCCATAGCTCAAGAGACTATAAAAAAAATTGTCAACGTTCAAAAAGAGCTCTATAACAAATTAAACATAAAAAAAAGAGAATTTAGCCCTAAAGAAATCGATCAAAACAAATTCGCCAAAATCAAAATAGATATTTCTTCTTCCCTGAAAGAAGCCATCCAAGACAAAAAGAAAAAAGAAAGAGAAGAAAAGACAAAAAGAATTCTGGAAAGTTTAATAGAGTCTATTCCCGAAGAAAATGAACAGGAAATCAATGAAATCAAAGAAATTTTCTACAGAATTCAGAAAGAATTAGTCAGAGACCTTATCTTAAATCAAAGAAAGAGAACAGACGGAAGAGAATTCGATGAAATAAGACCTCTCTCAGTAGAAGTGGGCATTCTTCCCCGCACTCATGGATCTGCCCTTTTTACGAGGGGAGAAACTCAGTGTCTGGCTACTGTTACTCTTGGCACATTTGAGGACGTGCAGAGATTAAATGGCCTGGGTGAGGAAGATGAAAAAAGGTTTATGCTTCATTATAATTTTCCTCCTTTTTGTGTGGGAGAAGTTTCTTTTATGAGAGCTCCTGGAAGGCGTGAAATCGGCCATGGTGCCTTGGCTGAAAGATCTATCCTCCCCTCTATCCCCGATGAGGAAACTTTTCCTTACACTATCCGCGTTGTCACTGATATTTTGGAATCGAACGGCTCATCCTCGATGGCCAGTGTCTGTGGTGGAGTTCTTTCTCTAATGGACGCAGGAGTCCCTCTTTCAATGGTTATTGCAGGAATTGCTATGGGACTTGTTAGAGAAAATGACCAGTACGCCTTGCTCACCGATATTGCTGGTCTCGAAGATCACTTCGGAGATATGGATCTTAAAGTCGCGGGGACAGAAAAAGGTATAACAGCCATCCAGCTCGATCTAAAGATTCCTTCAATTCCTATCCAGATATTAAAAGAAGGGCTCGCAAAAGCAAAAGAAGCTCGTTTAAAAGTTCTAGAAAAGATGAAAGAAGCCCTATCAGAACCGCGGCCTGAGATTTCACCATATGCACCTCGGATCATAAATTTAGTTATAAATCCTGAAAAATTGAGTGATGTTATCGGCCCAGCCGGAAAAATCATCAAAAAAATTATTTCCGAGACAAAAGCCAAGATAGACATAGAAGATAGCGGCAAGATCACAATTGCCGCCTCCAACATACAGTCTGCTGAGAAAGCAAGACAAATGATTAAGGAGATCACAATAGAAGCCGAGGTAGGAAAAACATACACGGGAAAAGTGGTCCGGATCGAGGATTATGGAGCTTTCGTCGAAATCCTCCCAAACATTGTTGGACTCCTTCATATATCTGAGATTGCTCATCATCGAATCAGAAACATCAGGGATGTTCTTAGAATGGGACAAACTGTAAGTGTAAAAGTTATCTCTATAGAAGGAGATAACAAGATTAGGTTAAGCAAAAAAGCTTTAGAAAAAAATTCCTCCAGTCCCTTTGACTCTAGATAAACTTACTATAAAAAATCTTCTTATCATAATAGCCGATACAATAAAGACCATAATGATAAGAATAAACTCTAATCCAGATAAGCGAATATCACTGATGAGAGCAAACGGAATAACCCAAAAGGGATTCACTCTTGTCGAAATGCTCGTCACCCTTACCATTCTTGCTATTTTAGCTTCAGCCATACTTCCCTTGGCTAAGACAGCCGTAAAAAGGGAAAGAGAAATCGAGCTCAGAAGAAATTTGAGAATAATAAGAGAAGCCATCGACGCTTATAAAAGGCTTGCTGATGAGAAAAAAATAGAAGTTGAAGAAGAAACAGAAGGCTATCCTCCCGACTTAGAAACCTTGGTCAATGGAGTGGAAGTAAAAGTTGAGTCAAAAGAGGAAAAATCGAAAACAAAAATTATTAAATTCTTGAGGCGAATTCCCAAGGACCCGATGACAAATTCTGATGATTGGGGACTCAGATCTTATCAAGATGATCTTGATTCCGATGTTTGGGGAGGAGAGAATGTTTATGATGTATACACCAAAAATGAAGGAAAAGCTCTTGACGGGACAAAATACAAAGAATGGTAAAAAAATGGGGAAAATTATCTTGGCCCAAAAAAAGAAGGGTTTTACCTTAATTGAAATAATCATTGTCTTTACCCTGATCGGTATTTTAGTCGGCCTGGCTCTTCCCCAGTATAGATATGCTACAAAAATAGCCCGAGAGACAGTTTTAAAAGAGAATCTCTTCCAAATGAGAAAATTGATCAATCAATACTATGCAGATAAAGGAAAATATCCTTTCTCTCTTCAGACTCTTGTCGAGGAAGAGTATTTGAGAAGAATCCCTGTAGATCCTATAACCAAATCCTCAGAAACATGGATCGAAGTGAGAGAACTATTAACTGAAGAAGACATGTTCTCAGGAGTAGAGCCGGGAGTATCAGATGTGCTGTCTGGGTCTGAGGAAAAAGACCTAGACGGAACCCCTTACAACACTTGGTGACTCTATTAGAGAGTATTCTTTATGTTTTCTTCCATATTGTTTGGTTAAGACATGTTTCGAGAGATTAAAAGAACAATTATTTAAGATGCATGAACAAAAATAGGGGTTACACACTAATCATTCTCATGGTCGCTATAGCTGTTATGAGTATCGGCTTGCTTGTGGCCATCCCTGTCTTGAAGACACAACTCCAGCGAGAAAAAGAGGAAGAATTGATCTTCAGAGGAAAGCAATACATGGAAGCCGTTCGGTTGTTCCAAATAAAATTTCCTGGAGACTTCCCCAAGACTCTTGAAGAGCTATTAGAGGAGAAATGTTTACGTAAACTCTTTGAAGACCCTATGACTGAGAATGGAGAATGGAATATTATCCTTCATTATGAAAGAATATCATCAAAAAAGAAAAGATCTTTGCAAAAGGTTCTGATCGCTCCTCAAAGGGCTCTCTCCTCCATAGATAACCCCAGAATTTTAGGAGTTGTCAGCACTTCTACTAAAGAATCCATAAAAATCTATAATGACCAAGAGTCTTATGATAAATGGTTTTTCTTTTATGGCCAGGATCCTCATAAGATGCCAGAAATCGTCTATTATGGTCAAAAAGAAAAAGAATGATGAGCTCCATTCTCATCATAACGGGTGAAAATTCTGGTGAAAAATATGGAGCCCGACTTGTCCACGAGTTTAAGAAACTCTATCCCTCTGTTTCTTTTTTTGGAATTGGCGGAAATCAGATGGAAGAAGAGGGAGTTCAACTCCTTTTCTCCATCAAGGAAATGGCATTAGTTGGTGGATTCGAAATAATCATACACCTTCCCCGTTTAAAAAAAATTTTTGACTGCCTCAAAAAAGAAATAAACCTAAGAAAGCCCATCGCATCTGTTCTTATCGACTCGCCTGATTTTAATCTCCGGCTGGCAAGAGAGCTCAAAAAAAAGTCGATTCCTGTTCTTTATTATATAAGCCCTACTGTTTGGGCGTGGAGAAAAAGAAGGCTGAAAACTATAAAAAAGACAGTAGATAAAATGTTACTCATTTTTCCCTTTGAGGAAAATATCTATAAAGAGCATGAAATTCCGGCGATGTATGTCGGGCATCCTTTAAGAGAAACCCTTAAGATCTCCCTTTCTAAAGAGGAATTCTTTAAAAAGTACGGATTTGATCCTCAAAAAAAACTCATCTCTATACTGCCCGGGAGCAGAAAAAGCGAATTGAAGTTCCACATGCCAGTACTCCTCGAAGCTCTTCATAAAATTAAGAATGAATTCAGCGCCCAATTTCTCCTGTTGTTGGCAGAAAATCTTGAGCCTCACCTACTCAATAACTATATTCTTTCTCATATTAAGGATTTAAAAATCCTCGCTGATAACAAGTACGAAGCAATGGCCTACAGCTGTCTTGTGCTTTCTGCATGCGGGACAGCCAATTTGGAGGCAGCTCTTTTAGAAGTTCCACTGATCTCTTTTTATCGGATCTTGCCATTTACCCACTTCGTCGGAGCAAAATTCGTTTATATCAAAAATTATAGTATTGTAAATATCCTTGCAGGAAAAAGAATCATTCCAGAATTGATCCAAAAAGACTTCACACCCGAAAACATCTTTAAGGAAACAGAAAACATCCTCGGCTCAGATGAAGTCAAGTCAAAAATGATAAAAAATTATAAATCAATAAAGGCTATTTTAGGAGAAAGGCTAGCTTCTCAAAATGCAGCCAAAGAATTGGAAAATATCATTCGCTTCCATGACAGACAAAATATATAGACGGCAAAGTTATTCGGGGTCTGATCCCAGAGGGAAGAATAAACTCAAGCTTGTTATACAGCTTCAGCTGATTCTTCTTTACGCTTCCTGATTTCAGCTCCAAAACATAGGATGCTTGAACTTTAGGAGAGTAGCTAGGACAAGGCGATTCTTTACACGGGGGAACATTTGATTCAATATGAACGATCCTTTTCTCTCGGTCTAACCAAAAAATATCGATAGGAAAATTCACGTTTTTCATCCAGAATGAATGAAAGTCTTCTTCTCCGAAAACAAATAACATCCCTTGGTCACAATTGATTCTTTCACGAAACATGAGACCTAACTGTCTTTCTTCATCCGAAACCGCAAGTTCGGCAGTGATGCAATAATCGTTGGGGAAGAAAACCTTAACAAACCTCTTCTGCTTGGTTTCTGCCGAAAGAAAAATCAAACAGAAAATCAAATAAAGCAAAAGAGTCGGGATTGATTTTAAATTTCTGAATTGAGGATTTGATCTTTTTGGTTTTTTCCTTAGCTGAGACATTTAATGCACAGAAATCAAAGGCACAAAACGGACAGGAATTAGTTTTTTCTTTTTATATTTTTTCTTTTCTCTGACTATAAGAACCAATTCTTGAAATGCAGCTCCAACAGGTATTATCATTCTCCCTGAGATATTTAACTGTTTCTGTAAGGCTTCCGGCACTCTATCCGGAGCAGCTGTGACCAATACTGCATCATAGGAAGCATACTCTATCCAACCAGTAGTACCATCTCCAACTTTAAAATATATATTTTTGTATCCTGACTCTATTAAAACATCTCGGGCTTTGAGAGAGAGTGCCTGAATTATCTCAATCGTATAGACTTCTTTGACTATTTCGGCCAAGATGGCTGCTTGGTAGCCAGATCCAGTTCCTACCTCCAAAACTCTTTCATCTCCCTTAAGCTGAAGCACTTCTGTCATATAGGCTACAATAAAAGGTTGAGAGATAGTTTGGCCTTCTCCAATAGGAAGTGGCTCATCGTTATAAGCATAAGGCTTCATGTTTTTTTTTACAAACATGTGACGAGGGACATTTCTCATAGCCTCAAGAACTTTTTCATCCTTAACCCCTCTTTGCTTAATCTGAGAATCAACCATTTTCTCTCTTTCCTGCTCGAAATTCCTTTTCATCTTATCAAACATAAAAATTGGAGAAAGTCTTTCAAAGAGTCTAATAGGCCCTTGCAAAATAGACGAGGTCTTCTGATTTTTTTTCACAAAAAGCACATTTTCCTACGGGCTTATATTCCTCTTCCTTCAGAACGACAACCCTAATAGAGGCCATCGTCTCTTCCTTGATTTTTTCTTCACAAGCTTCACTGCCACACCAAAAAGCCTTTATAAATCCCTTTTTAGATTCGATAATAGCTTTAAACTCTTCATAATTTTGAGTTCCATTGGTATTCTCCATCTGGAATTTTAAAGCCTCATCCAGCAAATTTCCCTGTATCTCTTCCAGAATCTCTGGGACTTTTTCTTTTAGAGAATCAAGATGAAATGTTTCTTTTTTCATCGTATCCCGGCGGACTAAAAGAGCCTGGTTCTTTTTGATATCTCTCGGTCCGATTTCAACCCTTAATGGAACGCCTTTCATCTCCCATTCGGAAAATTTCCATCCTGGAGTGAATTCTTCTCTTTCATCGATTTTCACTCTCATTCCTGCTTGATCCAATATGCTTTTGATGTTTTTTACTACGGGAAGAACATTTTCCTTCCAATCCCCGATAGAAATAGGAATAATAATCACTTGAATAGGAGCAACTCGGGGAGGGAATTTCAAACCAGAATCATCCCCATGAGACATGATTAAAGCTCCTATAAGACGAGTCGTTACTCCCCAAGATGTCTGCCAGACATACTGAAGGTCCTGATTTCTGTCTTCAAACTTAATGTTAAATACTTTTGAAAAATGCTGCCCCAAATTATGGGAGGTTCCCATTTGGAGAGCTCTTCCGTCGCTCATCAATGCTTCTATAGCATAAGTATCTAAAGCTCCTGCAAACTTCTCTCGTTCTGTCTTTTTACCTGATATGACCGGAATGGCTAATTCTGTCTCCACAAATTCTTTGTAGAGAGAAAGAATCATTAATGTTTCTTTTTGAGCCTCCTCGTATGTTTCATGAGCCGTGTGCCCTTCCTGCCATAGGAATTCAGTTGTCCTCAAAAAAAGCCTGGTAGCCTTTTCCCAGCGAACGATGTTGGCCCATTGATTTATCAATACTGGTAAATCTCTCCATGAGTTGATCCACTTGGAATACATTTGACAAATAATAGCTTCTGAAGTCGGGCGGACAGCAAGCCTCTCCTCCAATTCTTCCCTTCCTCCATGAGTGACCCAAGCTACTTCAGGAGAAAATCCTTCCAAATGCTCAATTTCTTTTTGCAGAAGACTCTCTGGAATGAAAAGCGGGAAATAGGCGTTTGAATGGCCGGTTTGCTTTATCCTTTTGTCTAAAAGAGACTGGATGTTTTCCCATACAGCATATCCATAAGGCCTTATCACCATCATTCCTTTTATAGGAGCATAGTCAGCTAACTCTGCCTTTCTTATGAGTTCGACATACCATTTTGAAAAATCCATGCTTTTAGGTGTGAGTTTCTTCACAAATCGTTCATCATGATTCACTTCTCTCTCCATCAGGTCAATTCTCGGTCATTCTATCTGTACCCCCTTTTTTTGTCAAGAAAGGTAAATTTCGTATTTCTTATTATTCATTTTCCGTTTTCTAATGGATTTTCATAGATTCTAAAGGAAAACAATAGAGTTAAAATATATATACACCTGGTGAACATAAGTGGTGATATGGGTTAATATTCAATCCCCCCAGAATTCACCCCTAGAATCATCCAAAAAG
>JAUWYH010000209.1 GCA_030615975.1 Candidatus Aminicenantota bacterium | reverse complement strand
CATTGAGTCTGCAGGAATAAGGCTGAGCATATCATCGGCTGAAGCTGATCCTGCTTTTGGAGCAGAGGGTTTTTTCTCACAAGAGAAAAATGAGAAGAAAACAAAAATAAGGGCGATTCCGATGGCTGTAATCTTTTTCATTGGACCTCCTTTTTATCTATTCCATTTACTTTTAAGGACTATACCAAAAAAACCATAATGATAGCAAATAGTTTTTATTAACGGAGACGTTCCCCAAAGTATCACCCTTTTTACTTTTTAATGATCAGTATTGCCATTTGATTAGGTTTTTGTATTGATAGAGTAAGAGTAAATGAAAAAAATGTGGTACTTTAGGGAATGTCTCCATTTCTTCAATTAAGCATTGTAAAGAAGTGTCATTTTTTGTTATATATTGAAAAAAATCAGGATGGATGAATATTTCGATGAAAAGGAGGAATGATATTCAAAGAAAAGAAGCATTTAAGACTACTTTTCAGTCTCTTGTCCGTCAACGAAGGAGTATTAGACGCTATCTGGATAAGCCCGTCGAAAGAGAAAAAATTCTAGTCTGCATCGAGGCTGCCCGTCTGGCCCCTTCGGCAGAGAATGTCCAGCCTTGGCGGTTTTTGATTATTGATGATCTGGATATAAAGAAAACATTTGCAAGAGAAGTTTTTTCAGGGATATATTCCTTTTCCAGGTTTGCGGCTAATGCACCGGTTCTCATCTTAATCCTTGCTCGGCTGGATATTATTGCTAACAGAATAGGGAAACAAATTCAGAATATCCATTTCTATCTCATAGATATCGGAATAACAGGAGAACATATCGTCCTTCAGGCTGAAGAGCTTGGTCTGGGAACATGCTGGATCGGCTGGTTCAATATTCGAAAGGCCAGGAAATTTTTCAAGATCTCCCGCAAATATAAGATCGTATCCATTATTGCCTTGGGATATTACGAAAAGAAGCCCTCAAAGGAGAGGAAACGAAAGAGGCTTGAAGAGATTGTTTGGTTCAATAAGATCGGAAAATAAGAGGGCAAGAATTTTAGACGATATTTTTTCTGACATTTTCCAATACTTCTGCGATAAGGGCCAGAGCTTTGAGCAGATGTTCTTTCTCTATTCCATAACCAAAGCGGAGATAATTCTCCATCTCAAAATGCTCGCCAGGAACAATGAGGACACTTTTTTCTTTGAGAAATTTATTGGCCAGTTGAGTAGAATTGATTTTTAAGTTATAACTGGGAAAAGCAATGGCTCCAGCTTGAGGAGAAACAAGATGAAAGAATCCCTCCTGTTTTGCCATCCAAGATTCAAGGAGAGCAAGGTTTATCTCCAGAATTTTTCTCGTTCTATTTAGAATTTTTTTTCGATTTTCAGGAGCAAGAGCTATCTGGGCCAGACGATTGCTTACCGCGCTCAAAGATATGGTTGTGTAGTCATGATAAGGCCAGGTTTTCTGGATAAGATCTTCTGGGCCAACTATCCATCCTGTCCTTAGGCCAGGAAGGCCGTAGGCTTTGGAAAGACCATTGGTCACTGCCACTTTTTTAGCCATCCCCCAAAAGCTTGGAGTTATGGATCCGCTTAATTCTGCACCTTGATAGACTTCATCTGAAAATATCCAGGCATCGGCCCATTCAGCAAGGCTGACTATAATATCTCTAGCCTCTGAGCTCATCACAGCTCCAGTTGGATTGTTGGGATTAGTAATGATAATCAATTTTGTCTTTTTTGAGACAGTCCTTTTTAGCTCATCTAAATCGGGGGCCCAATTCAGCTCTTCTCTAAGGTAAAATGGCTTAACATTGGCTCCAAATCCTCTCAGGAGTCCCCACATCTGCATGTAAGTTGGAAGCATAAAAACAACTTCATCCCCGGGCTCGATATTACTCCAGATCAAGAGAAAATTGGCTTCTGCCGAACCAGTAGTGACAAGAATGTTATCTATATTTGTTCCTGGATATAGGTAACATATTTTTTCTCTCAATTCTGGAGATCCGTTCGTCTGGATATAACCGAGGTTAATCTTTAAAATTTCGTCGAGCTCCTCGGGAGTAGCCAATTCCCTGAAAGAGATAGGGTGAACGCCGCTTTCAGAGAGGTTGTATTTGACCACAAATTCCCAAGTGGATTGCCAGCGTTCCATTTTAAAAGGTTCAATCTTCATCATTCTTTCCTTTCATCATATTTTACCTTTAGATTTCGACTCCAAATAGGCTCTTGAAAGCAAAACCAAAGATTATGGATAGAGCAAAGTAAACGATAAGCCAGTGAATCTGCCATCCGAAAAAATTCATGTTTTTTGAGGGATATACGATTTCTATAGCTTCCAGGGTTGAATCTGAAGGAAGAGGGGCTTCTCCTGGATTCATTATTTCAGCTATGAAATTTCTTTGGACTTTTGTCGGGGACAATTTGTTGAGTTGGGCTTGAGCCACAGCCATCTTTTTTTTGAATTTTTGTCCGTTTAGAATCAATACTAAATCATGAACTCCTTTTTTTCCGGCCCTGAGTCGCCAGTCAATTTCTCTCTCTTCCTCAATCCTGAGCGGTGGAGTCTCGATCTCATAGCCTGGAGAGGATTCGATGGAGATGTCCAAATCGAGAAGGCTAAAATTTTCTTTTAATTTGACCTTTAATATAGCTTTCTCTCCTGGAGATAAGGCCTTATAACCAAACCATAGGTTGAGTTGGATTAAGATCAGAATCAGAGGGATAATCATAATAAGCATCGGTTTGGCAGAATAGCTGATGTATTTTAGATTATAACGAAGTATATTTCCCTGGGCCTTGAAAGAGATGACGAAACTGTCTTGAAACAAGCGAAGTTCAAGAAGATGAGCTTTTATTTTATTTTTAACTTTCCTTATTCCTTTTTGATTGGAAGTGAATCGAAAGATAAAGAGCATAAAAAGCCCTGTAAGAAATGAAATAGAAATCATTCCAATCCAAGGACTAAA
>JAUWYH010000073.1 GCA_030615975.1 Candidatus Aminicenantota bacterium | reverse complement strand
TAAACAATCATGTCGGAATTACAGAAGACCCGTTTGAAATATTCGGAAAAATCATGTCCATCTCAGACCCGTTGATGTTTCGTTATTATGAGCTTCTCACTGATGAGCCCCTCTCTCAAATCGAAAAATGGAAAAAAGAGATCAAAAAAAACAAGATAAATCCTAGAAACCTGAAAGCAAAATTGGCCGGATCGATTGTCTCTGATTTCTGGGGTCAAGAAGAAGCCGAAAAAGCCACTCAAGAGTTTGAAAGAGTATTCAAACACAAAGAAGTTCCCTCAGAATTGGAAGATATAGAAATAAGAGTTAAAGATGAGGTAAGAGTTGAAGATATCTCACTTGTCGATTTGCTTGTAGACAAAAATATCCTTCCCTCCCGAGGTGAAGCAAAAAGAATGATTCGCCAGGGTGGGGTTTATCTTGATGGAGAAAGAATCGAAGATATTGCATTTAAAATAGATTTAAGAAAAAAGAAAGAGCAGATCCTGAAAATAGGAAAAAGAAAATTTTTTAGGTTAAAATCTTAGATGTCCACTTCAAAACCAAAACCTGAATCTTCGCTCCGACGGAGGATAAGCTCAGCCACAGCCACATCCTGAACAGCGATTCCCACTGATTTGAAAAACGTCAGCTCCTCATCAGATTCCCGACCCGGAATCTTACCTGCTGCCACCTCTCCAATCTCCCCATGGATGTGTTCTCTGGAAATGAGCCCTTTTTCTAAGGGGACGATCAAATCCCCAGCTTCAGCAAAACTCGCCTCAAAAGAATCAACCACAACCTTGGACCTAACCACTGTCTGAGAAGGAATTTCCACCATGTCAGGCGTATAAGAGCCGATCCCGTTTATATGAACACCGGGCTTAAGATCTGCATCATCGAAGACAGGCTTAAACGAAGTAGTGGCGGCACAGATGATATCTGCCTCACAGACTGCCTGAGATGGGGAGTCAGCCACAAAAATATCACGGGGAATAGGATTTCCACGGGCTTTCATCTCATCAACAAAGATTTTGGCTCTTTCCCGTTTTATATCATAAATCCAGACTTTCTCGATCGATCTTACTGTGCAAATGGCCTCTAATTGAGTGCGAGACTGAGCTCCTGCTCCAAAAATGGCGGCAATCTGAACATCTTTGCGAGACAGAAGATCAGTGGCAACTCCAGAAGCTGCTCCAGTTCGTAACGATGTCAGATACGTTCCTTCCACGACTGCCAATGGCCTGCCTGTCTCTGTATCCAAAACTAGAACTATAGCATATATCAAGGGCAACCCTTTCTTCTGGTTATTTGGGAAAACTGTCACAATCTTGACTCCCATGGCTCCACTCTCGCTTAAATAAGCGGGCATGAACAGGGAAACACCATTTTGCTTTTTAACTTTTATATGGGAGCGCAGGGGAACTTCTGCTTTCCCTTCGGAAAGTTGAATATAAGATTTTTTAACAGCTTCAATGGCCTCAGCCATCTTTACTGACTGGGCCACTTCCTTTTGAGAAATCATTTTAATTTTCATTTTTTTATACCACCCTTTTTTCACCTTTTTGCTTTATCTTTCTAAACCGATCATAGGCAAATGGTTTCAAATCAAAACGGGTTTGCCTATCGAGAATGAGCTCACTCAACAGGCGTCCAACCACAGGACCCTGCTGAAATCCATGGCCTGAAAAGCCGACAGCACAAAAAAAGCCCTCAGCATTCGGCATTGCTCCTATTATCGGATTATCATCTGGTGTTATGGCATAAAGCCCTCCCCAACCTCGAAGAATCTTTGCCTTCTCTATGATTGGAGCCCGATGGACAGCCGCCTCGATGACTTTTTCAAGAAAATCCCAGTCAACGTGAGTGTTGAAACTCGATGGCTCATTCTGGTCGCTCATTCCCATAAGAATCCCTGGTTCTTCTCCCCGGAAATAAAAGGATACATCCATGTCAACAACCATCGGCACTGGCTTGGGAATGGCATCAAATGCTCTTGTCATGAAAACCTGGCGTCGAAAAGGTTTTACAGGTAACTCAAAACCCGCCATCCTCGCAACCTTCGCTCCCCAAGCTCCAGCCACATTGACGACGACTGGAGCCGAGATAGGCCCCTCGGTTGTCTCTACACCTTGAATCTTGCTCCCTCTGATGTTAATTCCAGTTACCTCTGTGTTTTCTTCTATTCGGACACCCAGTCTCCTGGCTGAATTTGCAAACCCCATAGCGGCAAGGTAAGGATCTGCATAGCCATCTTCTGGACCAAAAGTTCCGCCTTTCAAATCAGAGATATTCAGAAAAGGCCACATATGTTTTATATCTTCAGGCGAGTAGACTTCCACAGAGACACTATAACTTCTTTGAACTTTAACTCCTGATAAAAATTCCTTCCAAGTGCTCTCTTTTTGAGCCAAAAAAAGATAGCCCTTTTTACGGAAGTTGATATCCACCCCGAATTCTTCCATGAAACATTCATAAACTCTGATGGATTCTTGGGAGAGGCGTATATTCGCAGGGTTAGAGAATTGCTGACGAATACCTCCAACAGATAATCCTGTGGATGCCTGGGCAATAAGGTCCTTCTCCAGGATAACCACCTCTCCACATCCCCGCTTGGCCAGGTAATAGGCTGTGCTCACTCCCATAATGCCACCACCGATGATGACGACTTCTGCTGTTCTCTTTAAGTTTTTCATTTCTTTAGCCACCTGTCGGAGGGCAAAATTTGAGTATTGAATCTTGCCACTCACGTTTCACCCTTTACTTTTTACGTAAAAAACTTTGGGGGAAAGAACTTGGGTGGCTTGGTAAAAATTTTCTCATAGATTTCGGGATAAACGTCCTTCCCTCCAATAAGTGAAAATGTTAGAGGCATAGCTTCCTTAACTAAATGGCTCATCTTTCCGACTAAAGCCTGTATATCCCACTGAGCCGTGGCATCTTCTCTTAACCTCGATATATGATAAAACTCCCTGGCATTCACACTAAGCAGAACTCTCCTGCGATGGGCATTTGTCAACACATACTCAGCCCCATAGTCTATACTCTCTTTTAATATGGAAAAAACATGATTCGTTTTCTCTATCATCTCCATAAACTCTTTTCTCGCTCCGACTTCCTCTATAGAAGGGGGAATCGTCACATCCAGCTCAGGATTGTATTTTTGCGCTGTTTGTGTAGTCATTCGGTGTCGCTTAAGTTGAGCAAAGCAGGAGGCTGAAACGATTAAGTCAAAAGTGAGGCTGACATATTCGAACTCACGAAGGGCTGCATCATAAAATTCCATGTATTTAAAAGCCAACATCAAAATATCCTTCTTCTGATTTGGTTTGATCGCTTTGGCTTTCTTGAAACACTCTTCAAAGGAGAGAGAGGAAGATGTATGGAGTAGGGAAGCAATCAACTTTGTATCTGCTTCTGGAGTAAAATCGACAAGGCGAACTTCTCTTTTGCTCCTCCTGGATGATTCCAAAAGGAATCGAGCTTTCTCTTCCAGCTCCTCGTAAGTTTTTGAATCGAAATCATTGGGATCCGTAAAAAGAATGATTGAAGGAGCAACTTCTTTAGCCAAAGAATATATTTTAGAATTCAACTCTCTGAGCTCTGCCAGTTTTTTTGAGGCGAAACGCCGAATAAGAAATTCCAAATTCCTGGCGTTGATAGTCATTCCCAGCTGGCCTTCAGTAGCAAGGCTCACGATATATCGCGCATCTTCCTTGGCCCAGCCATCTAAAATGGAATGTTTTTTGGCGTCTTCAGCCAGCTCTTTATTCTTTTCAAAAAAATAAGGACAAAGCTTCTTGTAAAGCTTATGATAGAGAGTATTCTGGGCTTTAATCGTTTTGGTAAAAATCTCCTTTTTTCCTGACCTTTTCACTTCTTCTGGAACAACAAAATCTTCCTTTAAGGCAATGTATCGTTGAGATTTTTCTGTATAAGAGCAGAGCCGAAATTTTTCTATCTCTTCTAAAGCTAAGCGGCTTGCACCGATTATGTCAAAATTGAAAACAGCATGCTCTGCTACAGAATGATGGCCCATCTTAAAAATTATGTTTCTGTTCGAACGTCTCGCTCTTTCCACCTCAGCCCTGGCCTCAGCTCGCAATTCATCCACAGGACGGGGATCTCTTGAAATACGGGCATAAGAAGCTGAAAGAGTCTCCGGAGTGATATCGTGCCGAGGCGGACTGTTTTTTTTGAGCTCTTCTATAACTTCTCTGTCAACATTATATCCGGCAAGAATAACATTCATTGTTTTTACTAAAATAAAAAGAGTTATAAAAAAAGTCAACCTTCATCGATCGTTGAATTGATAAGAAAGATTGAGTATCATGAATTTAGCAAAAAATCATGAAGAACAAGGAATTAGCTGCGCTCTTTTCTCGAATCGGTGATGCCTTGGAAATAAAGGGAGAAATGGGATTTAAAATCATCGCTTACCGAAGGGCTGCCCGTATACTCGAAGATCTGACGGACGATATTGAAAAAATAGCCAGGGAAAATAAACTTCAGGAGATTCCTGGAATAGGTAGCGGAATAGCAAAAAAAATCGAAGAGTACCTTAAAACCGGACAAATGGAGAAATACAAAGAAGCTCTTTCTGAAATTCCCGAAAGCCTTCTTAATCTTTTAGAAATCCAGAACTTAGGAGCAAGAACTCTCCACCTCGCGCACAATGAACTTGGAGTGAAAAATCTGGAAGATCTAAAAAGAGTTATCAAGAACGGATCGCTTGTCAAATTATACGGGCTTGGAGAGAAAAAGGCTGAAAACATCAAAAAAGGGATCGAAATATACGAACAGGCCCAAGAACGCATCCCGATTTTTGAAGCCGTGAATATCGTTGAAGAAGTCATAGAATACCTCCAAAAGTGTTCATATATCAGCCGCCTTTCCCCAGCTGGTTCTCTTCGCCGTATGAAGGAAACCGTAGGAGACATCGATATCCTGGCTGCAGGAACAAATGGGGCTCAAATCATCCGATATTTTACTCAGTTTCCTGGAGTTAGCCGTGTTCTGGCCGCTGGAGAGACAAAAGGTTCAGCTATGATCTCGACTCAAAGAAGTGAACGGCAAGTCGATTTGAGGATCGTTGATGAATCTGAATATGGAGCTGCTTTACAGTATTTCACAGGTTCTAAAGCCCACAACATTAAGCTAAGGTCCATGGCAAGAGAAAAAGGATTTAAGATTTCCGAATACGGAGTTTTCAGAGGGGATAAAAAAATTGCGGGTTATGACGAGGAAGAGGTTTACAAAACCCTTAATCTACCTCTAATTCCCCCTGAATTAAGGGAAGACAGAGGAGAAATCGAGCTTGCTCTCCAAGGCCATCCTCCTCAAGTGGTCAACTACTCTGATATAAAGGGCGATCTTCATATTCACTCTCGTTACAGTGATGGCAGCCTGTCCTTAAGAGAGATAGCCGAGTTGGCAAAAGAGCTCGGTTATGAATACATAGCTATTTGTGACCACTCCCAGTCTGCAAAGTATGCTTACGGCCTTACTTCAGAACGTCTAAAGCAACAAATCAAAGAGATCGACCAACTCAATCAAGAGCTTAAAGAAATTAAGCTCCTGAAAGGGACGGAAGTAGACATTCTACAGGATGGACAGCTGGATTTCCCGAATGAAATACTTAAGGAATTAGATATAGTCGTCGCTGCCATTCATAGTGGATTTAAAAAAAATGTTACAGAACGGATCCTTCGGGCTATGGATAATCCCTTTGTCACAATTATCGCTCACCCTTCAGGCCGTCTCATCTCAAAACGCGAGGGGTATGATGTTGATTTAGAAAAAATCCTCCAAGAAGCCAAAAGTAAGCAAAAAGCTCTCGAATTAAATGCCTACTATGACCGCCTTGATTTAAACGAATTTTATTTGAAAAAGGCTAAAGAGCAAGGGATAAAAATCAGTATTGGCACAGATGCCCACTATGCAGGGGGATTCCAGATGATGCGGTTTGGTGTAGGAATTGCCCGTCGAGCTTGGCTTGAGAAAAAAGATATTTTGAATTGCTTAAGCCATAACCAATTAATAAGAACTAAAAATATCTAGAAACCATAAGGAGATTACGTTGAAAAAAACAAAAATAGTCCTTATTTTTATGGCGACCTTTCTTCTATTTGTAAATTCATCAATGGCTCAAATTCAAGACTCTGGTGAATTAAAAAAAATCAGTTTAAAAAGATTGGAAAACAAGCTTGAGATTCATATTGAAGTTGATAAGCTACTCAACTACAAAAGTTTTCCTTTGTATAACCCTAACAGATTAGTTATTGATCTGTATCAGGTTAAAAAATTTTCCTGCGACTCCCTCATAGAAGTCATCGACTTCGAAATCAAAGCAATAAGAATAGGAATATTCCAGCCTGATGTGACAAGGGTTGTCTTTGATTTAGCTAAAAAGCCCCCCTCTTACAAGATCCAAGAATCCAGCAAAGGACTCATTGCTGTTTTTTGGTTCGGAGAAGAAAAAAAGCCTGAAAAAAGACTCGTTCCCAAATTGCCGAGAGAAATTATCGAACAAGAAGAAGCAGCAGAGGAAGAAGAAAAAATGACATTCTCTATAGGCGCCAAAGGTGGATTTTACTTTATGCATGCTTCCCGTTTCCAAGATATTTATGGCAAAAGCTCTCTTTTCACTGGTGTAGAGACCGTTTTTAAGTTTCCCTTAAGGAAGAAGGAATACATTGGTATTTCTTTAGGTTTCAAATTCATTTCAGATAAGGGGTTAATTAGTTACGAAAAAAGCAAGCTAGAAATTACACCCGTTTCTCTCTCTGCTCTTTATTTGAGGCAATATAGTATATTTTTTCCCTATGCTGGTTTTGGAATCGACTACTATAATTACAGTGAAAATTCTCCCGAAACGTTTGATGAACCCCTTTATTCCAGTAAAACATGGGGTTTCAACATTCAAGCAGGAACATACATATATTTGACTTCCTCCCTTTCTTTAAATTTGTTTATTAAATATCAAAGCGCTCAACTAGAAGAAAACAATAGAAATCTAAATTTGGGTGGAAATGTATACGGTCTTGCTTTAGCCTATCATTTTAAAATTAAGATTTAGGACTAATTTAGATCTAAAATTTATCCCTTACGCTACGCTGAGCTGGATAAGTTTGAAACACGTTCTGGCCTGATAATTTATTTTCCAAAAAAGGGAGACCAATGCTGGAATGGGCCACTTCTATGTACACCATTTCCTAAGGCTAATCTTCGGCTGCGTAAGGAAGGTGATATAAGTAAAGGTTTCATGTTGGATTCGAGGGATTAATAAATCAAAGTGGTG
>JAUWYH010000168.1 GCA_030615975.1 Candidatus Aminicenantota bacterium | reverse complement strand
TTGCTGAAATTTTTCCTGAGGCACCGATCTATACCCTTTTCCATTTTCCTGGTAGTCAGGTTAATGAGATAGAAGCAAGGACTATTATAACCAGCTTTCTTCAACGCTGGCCTTTTTTAAAGAAAAAATATCGATTTTATTTGCCATTATTTCCATTAGCTGCTGAACTATTCGATCTGCAGGAATATGATCTTGTCATTTCAAGTTCTCACTGTGTGGCTAAAGGCGTCATACCCCATAACAATTCACTTCATATTTGTTATGTTCATTCTCCTGTTCGCTATGCATGGAATCAGTACTTTCATTATTTTTCGCCAGATAGATTAAATTTTATTTCGCGGATTTTCATCCCGCCCATAATCCATTATCTGAGATTGTGGGATGAATCCTCTTCCCACAGAGTGGATCATTTCATCGCTAACTCAAAAAACTCAGCCAGAAGAATCAAAAAATATTACAGACGTCAAGCAGAAGTCATCCATGCTCCTGTGGATACTCAATTTTTCATACCATCAGGGAAACAGGAAGATTATTATCTGATCGTCTCTGCTCTTGTCCCTTATAAAAGGCTTGACCTGGCTATTGAGGCATTCAATCGTACTGGAGAGCCCTTGAAGATTGTTGGTCAAGGACCAGATTATAAAAAGTTGAAAAAGATGACTCGAGAAAATATTGAATTCCTTGGTTCTATAGATGCCAAGGATCTTCTTGATGTGTATCAAAGAGCAAGGTCTCTGATTTTGCCCGGTGAGGAAGACTTTGGCATCACTTCTTTAGAATCCCAAGCCTGTGGAGTTCCTGTGATTGCTTATGGACGAGGAGGAGCCATTGAAACAGTGATTTCGGAAAAGACAGGTCTTTTTTTCCACGAGATGAGAGTCGAAAGCCTTCTCAATGTTCTTGACAAATTCAGAGGCTTTGAATTTAATAAAACTAAGATAAGAAATAATGCTTTGAATTTTTCTAGAGAAAAATTCAAATTGCATATTTCTGCCTATTTTCGACAGAAATGGACAGAGTTTAAGAGCGAACAATGATTGGGAAAAAGCGAACGCGCTTGATCGGCCTTTTTATCTTAAGTGATATTATTGCTATTCTTGTTTCTTACTTTTATTCATACGTTTTTCGATTTTACGGGTATATCATTCCTATTGATCCAGAAAAGGGTATACCTCCCCTGAAATCGTATATTGTTGTATTCCCTTTGTTTTTGGTTGTCCATCTTGCTATATTTTTCATCCAGGGGTTTTATAAAATAAAACTCAAGAGAACAAAAATAGATGACTTTTTTTTCATCACTTTGAATGTAATTCTTACCATCTTTATGATCTTGGCCATCTTAAATTATCTTTACGCTTACAGTCAGGGAAGAGCTCCTCTGTTCCAAATGGAATTCAAAATATCCCATTACTTTCTTGCGGTTTATTTTGTCGTTGTGATTTTTTTGGTTTCAGTTCTCAGGAACCAGATATACTTTTTCATGAAGAGGCGCTATGCCAGGGGATTAAGCTTGCAGAATGCGCTCATCATCGGCGCAGGAGAAATGGGGAGGGCAGTTGCTCAGAAGCTTTCCTATTACAAGGATTTGGGATTTGTAGTGAAGGGCTTTTTAGACGACGAAAAAAAACCAGGGGAAATAATAGAGGTTGACGGTGGAGTTAGAGTTCTTGGCCCCATTAGGGATTTAGAGCCAATTCTTGAGAGAAATAACATAAGCGATATCTATGTAGCTTTGGATTTGAATAACTATCCCAAAATTTTAGAAATTTTTAAAGTGGTTCATAAATACATGGTGAATGTACGCTTGATTCCTGACCTTTTCCAGCTTCTCACCCTGAAAGCAAGAGTCGAGGATTTAGATGGTTTTCCTGTTATCAGCATTGATGAGCCTCCTTTGCGGGGAATAATGAGAGGGATCAAAAGAATTGTGGACATCATTGTTTCAGCCTTTTTTCTTTTGTTTTTTTCCCCTTTAATGCTTATTGCCGCTATTTTGATAAAACTAAGCTCCAAGGGGCCAGTGCTTTACCATCAGGAAAGAGTTGGCTTGGATGGGAGAAGGTTTGTTATGCATAAATTCAGGACCATGATTTGTGATGCAGAAAAGCAAACAGGTCCTATGATGTGTAAGCTGGGAGATTCTAGGATAACAAAGGTCGGGAGATTTTTAAGAAGGTTCAGCATCGATGAGATCCCTAACCTTATCAATGTTTTGAAAGGAGAGATGAGTCTAATCGGCCCCCGCCCAGAAAGGCCTGTTTTCGTCAAGGATTTTAGAGAAAAATTTCCTAAATACATGCTTAGACACAAGGTTAAATCGGGGATTACCGGTTGGGCACAGGTTCACGGACTAAGGCAGGATACTTCCATTAAAAAGAGAATAGAATATGATTTTTATTATATTCAAAACTGGTCTCTTGCCCTTGATATGAAAATAGTTTGGAAAACCTTGATAAAAGGTTTTATCGACAAAAATTTAAAATAGGGCTTTTTTAGAAATACCTCTAATATATCACTCAACTTTGGCGCAAAACCTAAAATAGAATTTAGCTCTGCCTGCCGGTGGCGAGCATCCGGACGCCCACATAAGTGTAATGGATTCCAGAGAGAATTGTGGCAATTAGAGTAAAATGGAAGACTAACCCAAGGAAAGTGGGGGAAGTTTCAATAGAGTTGAAAAAAAGAACAAGGAGAACAACCGTCAGCTGACAAGAGGTTGATGCTTTTCCCAAGATAGAAGGTTTAAATTTTTTTTGATTTATGAGTATATAGAGGATGATAGCGCCTAACACTATGAGCAGATCACGACCGATGACAACAACAGTAAGCCAAAGAGGGATGACATTAGGAGAATTGAGGGCAGGAAGGGTCAGGACGATGAAAGCCGATGTTGCAAGCAGCTTATCAGCTGCCGGGTCGAGAAGAGCTCCGATTCTTGTTTTCTGATGCCAGATGCGTGCAAATAAACCGTCGAAGAGGTCTGTAGCTCCTGCCACTAGAAAGACCATCAATGCATAAAAAACTTTCTGACGGAAGATCATCACCAGAAATACAGGAACAAGAAGGATTCTTAAAGAACTGAGGAAGTTAGGTGCAGTCAAAAAGTTGTTCTTCTCTTCTTTAACCATTTAACATTAATAATATTTTAAAAAAATAAAGAATAGTAAAAGCTGTTATTTTATCAAAGTTAAGATAATATCTAGAAGCCTTATCGATTCCTGTCCAGAGAGCGGGAGGTCTGGATTGAATACCCTGTCGGATGAAAGGGTCATGATGTCGTAAGAAACAATCTGGATAATCGGCTGATAATAATAGTTCTGAGGGGAGACATCTGAAATCTGGATTCTATCTAGTGGGAGTTGTCGGATAAACTTTGACCCTTTTCTTTTTAAGCAATCAACTAGACGGAGCAGGATTCCTGCCATTTCTGCCCTTGTCACAATTTTTTTTGGTTGAAAAGTGTGATTCGAATAGACATCCAGAATCCCCAGGGAGGCCGTTTTAAGGATGTATTTTAAGGCCCAGGAAGTTCCGATATCGATTATAATTGGAGGCTGAGCCGAGGGTAACTCTAGAAAATCCGTAAACTTGACTGCAAGAAGGGCAGCTGTCTCCTCTTTGGAAATCGCTTTTGATGTGAGTATAGCATCATACTGGCTGGGAAGTTCGAAAATCCCTAATCTGTTTTTAATAATTTCAATTCGGCTCTTGATTTCTTTATTTTCAGGCTCCAAATCCAGAAATTTTTCGTAGATTTCAAGACTCCTTAGGTATTCATCAGATTCGAAGAGTGTTTCTCCATAAATTATTAATATATTTTTGTTTTTTGGCTCATTTGAGTTTGCAGCTTTTAGGTGAATCAAGGCGCTCTTAATGTTATTTTCTTTCCTGTAAATATCAGCTAAGGCAAGGTGAGCT
>JAUWYH010000220.1 GCA_030615975.1 Candidatus Aminicenantota bacterium | reverse complement strand
AGACAAAAAATCCCTCCTATTGGTGGATTCAGGGAGCCGAAACTGTGACCAGCAAGGATCAGAATTATTCTTTTTCTTTCATTCAACAAATCCCGACAGGCGGAAATTTTACCCTATCTTTATCAAGCTATAAATCTGATACAAACCAGAGCTTTCAGCTCCTCAATCCCCGCTATGGAAGCACTGTGCGCTTTGATTTTATCCAGCCCCTGTTGAAGGACTTTGGCTTTAAAGTCAGCCGAAGAGAAATCCTCATTGCCCAGAATAATCTTGATATTTCTCGCAGCCAGTTTAAATCCGTTCTCTTGGATACGATCTATAAGGTTCAGGAAGCTTACTGGAATCTTGTCTACGCGATCGAAAATTTTAAAGTCAAAAGCCAATCTGTAGAGCTTGCCCGAGACCTTTTAGCCAAGAACAAAAAAGAAGTAGAAGTGGGGAGATTGGCCCCGATAGAGATTTTAAATGCCGAAGCGGTGGTGGCTTCGCGGGAGGCTGAAATCCTGCAGGCTGAAGCTCTTATCAGAAGGAATGAGGATCTGCTCAAAAACATAATCAATATTTCAGGGGAAGGAAAGATCGTGCCCGAAAGAATTGTTCCTTTGGATAAACCCACCTTTATAAAAGAAGAGATTTCTCTAGAAGAGGCTTCAAAACAGGCATATGAGAACAGACCTGATTTAAAAATGAAAAAAACAGATATTGAGACAAAAGAGCTAAATCTCACTGTTGCCAAGAATCAGATGCTTCCCGGGTTGAATTTAAACCTTTCCTACTGGAGTCCAGGAATTTCAGGAGACAGACTCCTTTACCAAGATGACAACCCTTTCTTGGGGATTATCATCGGAAAAGAAGAGGGAAGGGCTAACGATTCCCTTCGTGATGCGCTTAAGCTTCTCTACAAGAACTGGTCGGTCGGCTTAACCCTTTCTGTACCTTTGAGCAATGTTTTCACAAGAGCCGATTATGTTAGAGCAAGGATGGAGCTGGAAAAGAGTCAGCTTGAGTTGAAAAATATAGAGCAATTGGCCATGTTAGAGGTGAGAGATGCTGTTTGGGAAATCGAAACAAGTGCCAAAATAGTCGATGCCTACCGAGTTGCGCGGGAGTTAGCCGAGAGGAGATTGGAGGCAGAGGAGAAAAAGTTGAATGTAGGATTGACGACAAACTATTTTGTCCTCCAATTCCAGGAAGAACTGGCTAATGCTCGTTCAACGGAGCTTAAGGCTCTTGTTGATCATAGCCTTGCCTGGGCAAAATTAGAGAAAGCTCTCGGGATAAGTTTGGATAAAAGAAACATTAGGATTTCGCAGTTCAGTAAATAAGTGACACAGTGATTCACTTTATTCTAACACGTAAATTGTGCTAATATTTATGCAATGGATATTTCGGTCGTAATCATTACCTATAACGAAGAGCGAAGACTTGAGCCGGCCTTGAAAAGCCTGGCTGATGTTGCTTCGGAAATCATAATCGTCGATTCCTTCAGCAGCGACGAGACGCTAAAAATAGCCAAAAAATATACGGATAAGGTTTATCAGAGAAAATGGACCAATTTTGCCGATCAGAAGAATTTTGCCAACAACAAGGCCTCCTTCCCCTGGATTCTTTCTCTTGATGCGGATGAAAGACTTTCGCCAGAACTCCGGCAAGAAATCATTACCCTCAAACAAGGAGAACCACAGTGTTCAGGCTTCTCCATGCCTCGGCAGGTTTTTTATTTGGGCAAATGGATCCGTCATTCAGGGTGGTATCCTGACTGGAAAATTCGCCTCTTCCGCAAAGATAGAGCTTGCTGGGATGGGGAATACATTCATGAAAAATTGGAGATCGAGGGAAAAGTCGAGAAGCTTAAAGCTTCTATTCATCACTTCACCTATCGAAATATCCAGGACCATCTGGATCGGATCAATACATTTTCCGGCCTCGGTGCTAAAAAACTTTACGCCAAGAAGAAGAAATGTCGATGGCACCATCTGATTTTCCTTCCTTTTTTCAGGTTTATGAAATCATTTTTTTGGAAAGGCGGGTTTTTGGACGGTTTCCCTGGTTTTATAATAGCAGTGCTTAACGGATATTCCATTTTCATCCGCTACGCGAAGCTGAAGGAGATATGGAAAAAAGGAGAAAGAATTGAGCCTTATCCATATTGATGCTGGAAAAGAATGGAGGGGTGGTCAGAGACAGTCTCTTTTTCTGGTTAAAGAACTAAACCGACGAGGCTACCCTGTTTTGTTTGTCGTCCAACCTGGAAGTCCTCTCCATAATAGAGCATCTGAAGCAGCTGTTCCCACCTTGCCTCTGAAAATCCGAAGTGAGTTTGACATGACATCCGTCCTTCGCTTGGCCATCATCATGAGAAGCAAGAATTGTCTTTTAGCTCATTTCCATGATGCTCATTCGGCAGCAGTGGGTTCTGCGGCAGCTTCTCTAGCCAGAGTTCCGCTTAGAATAATCACAAGAAGAGTTGATTTTCCCCTAAAAAAAAATTATTTATCGCGCCGAAAATACATCAGAAATATCGATGCTGTCGT
>JAUWYH010000210.1 GCA_030615975.1 Candidatus Aminicenantota bacterium | reverse complement strand
TTTATAACCGAATTCTAATGTGATTTTGAATTTTTTGGCCTTAGTACTTGGATAGAAAATGCTCTCTAATTTTTCATCTATTTCATTTTTTTTTACTCTTTTCTTCTTCTCTGTCATTTTGGTATTTTTTTTGATTTGTTTCGGCATGCTTAAGAATTTCTTTTCTTCGATTGTTTTTTTAAAGGAATCACTGAAGTTTATATGATATACATTGATTTTTGTCAAATGGAATAATGACTCTCTGTACAGAGTTGCTGAGTCACTTAAATAATAAGCATGCAATCTCCGTAACTATAAAATCTGTACTTATTTCGGATCGCTTCTTTATATGCTTTTTTTATAAAATCGAGGCCAGCAAAAGCGGCCACCATCATCAAAAGAGTCGATTTGGGTAGGTGAAGATTGGTTAAAAGCCTGTCTACCACTTTAAACTCATATCCAGGATAAATGAAAAGGATGGTGGAGGCCTTTCCATATTGGATCTTTCCCTTTTGATAAGCGCTCTCCAAAGCCCTCACTGTTGTCGTTCCTACCGCTACAATCGGCCGTGATTCTATCTTTGAAGAGTTTATTGTCCGAGCCGCGGGTCGGCTTATGGAATAATTTTCTTCTAGCATCTTGTGGTTTTCAATTCGGGAAGTCCTCACTGGCTGGAAGGTAGCAAGTCCAACATCAAGAGATATAGGAATAACTTCAGCGCTCCTTTCCTTGATTTCTTCAAGAATTTTCGGCGTAAAATGAATACCTGCTGTGGGTGCTGCGATGGATTTTCCTCTTTGAGCAAAAACAGTCTGATATCTTTTTAAGTCAAGGAGCCTTAGAGTTTTATTTTCCTTTTTCCGTTTTATATAAGGAGGTAGAGGAGCATACCCTATTTTTTTTAGCTGATGGAGGACGTTCTGGGAGAAAAATTGAACTACCCTTTTTCCTTCTTTTTCAACTTTAATGACTTTTCCTTCAAGTTCAGAAGAAAAGGAGATGATATCCCCAATCCTAACTTTTCTGGCCGGCCGACAGAGAACTTCCCACACTCCTTGATCGCATTCCTTAAGCAATAGAAATTCAATGCCTTTTCCTGTTCTTTTTCCCCATATTCTTGCAGGGATAACCTTGGTGGTGTTGATCACGAGAACATCTCCTTTGTTTAAGTAAGATGGGAATTTGAGGAATCGAGAATGAATAATTTCGCCTGTTTTGCGGTCAAGAACCATCATCCTGGACTGGTCTCTTCGATCGATAGGCCTTTGAACGATGAGCTCTTGAGGAAGATCATAGTCAAATTCTGCCTTAAACATGGGAGTCAGACATTCATAAGTTTCATAATTTGGTATTGTCCCAAGGTTACGTTATGAAAGTAATTTTATTTATATTTTGGCCAACTTATTATCGGCCACCTACAATGGCAGAGCCCGTTCGGGGAACGGGCCCTACATATTTCATTTTTACTATGAGAATCCGACTCTATGCTAGCCCTGTGTGATAGAAAAAATATTTCGTGGGGCTCACGCCCTGGTAGATAATATGAATCTAACAGGGTTCGCAATGATGTTTAATTCCATCACTTGAGACAAAGCCTATTCTTCAAAGAGCTTTTTTTGAGAGGGGACTGGGCCTAAGCCGAGGTGTCCATAGGCTTTTTGTGTGACTTTACGACCACGGATTGTCCGTTCTAAAAAGCCGATACGCATCAGAAACGGCTCAAAGATGGATTCAATCGTTTCTTTTTCTTCATCAATAGCAGCAGCAATCGTATTGATTCCTACTGGGCCTCCGTTAAAGTTTTCGATAATTGTCAGGAGAATTTTTCTGTCAACCTCATCCAGCCCCAGGATGTCAACTTCCATCATATCCAGGGCATTAATGGCTTCCTTTGATGTAATTTTTCCTTCGGCTTTTACATCTACATAGTCTCTAACTCTTCTCAATAGCCTGTTAGCCACTCGAGGGGTTCCCCTCGAACGATGCGCAATTTGCTGAGCTCCTTTATCATCGATGCTGACTTTCAGTATAGATGCTGATCTTTTAATGATCTTTTTTAAATCTCCTTCACCGTAATAATCGAGGCGATGAATGATGCCAAAACGGCTTCTCAGAGGAGCAGTTATCCGGCCAGAACGGGTTGTTGCCCCAGTCAGAGTGAATTTTTTAAGTTTCAATTTATGGCTTCTCGCACTTGGCCCTTGTCCAATAACGATATCCAAACTAAAGTCTTCCATGGCAGAATAGAGGATTTCCTCTACTGAAGGGTGAAGGCGGTGAATTTCGTCGATGAAAAGGATTTCCTTCTGTTGAAGATTTGAGAGTATAGCAGAAAGATCACCAGTCCTTTCGATGACCGGCCCTGCGGTAGGCTTGATCCCTACACCCATTTCTTTAGCAATCAGGTAAGCCAGGCTGGTTTTACCAAGCCCTGGAGGTCCATAGAGTAGAACATGATCAAGTTGTTCTTCTCTTTTTCGAGCTGCCTGGATGAAGATTTTTAAATTCGATTTGATTGTTTCCTGGCCAACAAATTCATCGAAGTTTCTGGGGCGAAGATTATCTTCAAACAGAAGATCTTCTCTTGTCCGGACAGGGCTGAGAACTGCATCTATTTTCATTTCTTTTTTCATTTATCGTTAAATCCTTGTCTTTTCAGTCTATCCCATTTTCTCTTTGCCTTTAACAAGTTACGTAAGATTGTTTTTTATCTAATTTTATATGGTTCATCTCCCATTTAGTTGAAAAAATTAATATCTTTTTTACAGAATGACAGCTTAATTATATGTCTCTTATATTATTTTGCAACTTTTTGGGAGATGATCCTTTTATATTAACTCAAACTTGAACATCTTGCTATTTTTTCATTTCTTTAGGGCATTGAGCAAATTTTTACTACTGTTAATATTATGTTCGACCTGAGCTTTGGGTCTACAAAAGTCCGTTCGGG
>JAUWYH010000115.1 GCA_030615975.1 Candidatus Aminicenantota bacterium | reverse complement strand
GGAAAAAGTAACCAGAAATAGGGAGAGGGAGATGCCCACAATACTTAAGCAGAGCATGTATTTGTATTCAAATTTATGGGAAACATTGGCGATTATAATCTGGAAGAAGAAAGTCATTAATAGTCCGAGGTTAGAGAGAATGCCGATATGGAAATATTTGGTGATGATGAATTGTTGACTGTATAGAAGAGGAAAAATCATAGGGACAGTGACCGTGGCTGCATCATTGAGGGCATGAAAGATAGAGGCGGAGAATAGAACTTTTCTTTTCATGTATCAGTGAGGAAAAGGATTTATACTAAACATCTTGTCTATTGTCAATTTGGATATCTTTTTCTGTAATAAAATGTATTGCTTCTCTTTAACAAATTGAGTAAGTTAAAAAAATGAAAAAGCAGCAGGAGAAAAAAAAGGAGGTAAGATGAAAGATAAATATTCGAGAAGAGATTTCTTTAAAACGGGAATGGGTATAAGTTTAGCCGCAATGCTGACTGGAGGGAAAAACTTAATAAGAGGAGAAGAAACTGCTGGAAGGATGCGAGTAGTAGCCAGCGGAAACGGAATAAGAGCTACAGAGAAGGCTATGGAGCTCCTCAGGGAAGGAAAAGACCCGTTGGACGCCGTTATTGCCGGTGTCAATATCATCGAAAATGATCCGAATGATATATCCGTTGGGTATGGAGGCCTTCCAAATGAGGAAGGAGTTGTCGAACTTGATGCTTCAGTTATGCATGGTCCCACCCATAATGGGGGAGCAGTGGCCAGTTTGAGAAATATAAAAAACCCCTCTAAAGTGGCCAAACTTGTTTTGGAACGCACCGATCATGCTCTCCTTGTAGGTAAGGGAGCTTTAAGATTTGCCAAGGCTCATGGTTTTAAAGAAGAAAAACTGTTGACTGATAGGTCAAGAAAAATATGGCTTCGACGAAAAGAAATGCTTTCAGACAGAGATTTCTGGTATCCTCCAAAATCTGAAGAGCTTGAGCCAGAATTACAATCATATATCAGCACCCATGGAACAATAAACTGCATTGCTATCAATGCCAAAGGGGATCTCGCAGCGGTAACCACAACCAGCGGCTTCTTCTACAAGATTCCAGGTAGAGTAGGGGACTCGCCTATAATCGGCGCCGGTCTCTATGTGGATAATGATGTTGGAGCAGCAGGTTCAACGGGAAGAGGGGAGGCCAATATTCTTAATTGCGGAAGCTACCAGGCAGTCGATTTTATGAGAAGAGGCTTTTCTCCAGAAGAGGCTTGTCTCAGGGCTTTGGAAAGAATTGCTCAGAAATCGAAGCTTCTCCCTCGCCTTTTAAACAAAGACGGTCTTCCCCGATTTGGCCTCAGTTTTTATGCCATTAATAAAAAGGGAGAGTATGGAGGAGCTTCCCTGTGGAGCGGCAGAAAATTTGCTGTGCATGATGGAAAAGAAAACAAAAAGAAACCTTTAGCCTATCTTTATAAAAGAAAATAATAAAAAAAAAAGAAAATTATCTCCTTTTCTACTGACCTTCGATCAGAAGAACTGTATATCCATCTCTGATAAGCTTTCTCCCGATTTTTTGTGCAGATTCTAAGCTGCGAGCTTTAATTCTTACTCTGTAATATGTCTGATATGGTGTTTCAAATATGGATATGTAAACTCCCTTATATTTCTTTTGCAGTTTTTTCTTGAGAGCTAAAGCATTTTTCTTGAAAATAAAAGCGCCCACCTGTACAGAGAATTTTTGTTCTGATTTTTTTGGCGATACATCCCGAAGCACTTCAATTTTCACACGAACCACCCCTTCGCCTATCATGTCCAGCATTTTGGCTGCAGCATAGGAAAGGTCGATTATTCTTCCTTTTATAAACGGTCCCCGGTCATTGATTCTGACAATAATGGATTTTCCGTTGTTCAGGTTTGTGACCATGACATATGTTTCAAAGGGAAGGTTTCTGTGAGCTGCTGTCATATCATACATGTTATAGATTTCTCTGCTCGAGGTAGTTTTTCCATGGAATCCAGGCCCATACCAGGAAGCAAGGCCAGTCTGGACATTTTCAGGGGGAAAATATTTTATCCTAGCACATGCGGCCAAAAAGATAATTAAAAATAAAAGATAAAATGTTTTTTTTATTCTTGAAAAATTTTCAACCATTTTTATAGAATAGAGTTTATTCGGAAAAAATTTTTGATGAAAATTAAAAATTTCCTTTATTTTGCACCTGCCATCTTATATTATATCCTGATTTTCTTTGTTTCTTCTACTTCTTCCGGAATTAGTATAAACATCCCTTTCTTTGATAAAGGCATTCATTGCTTAGAATTTGCTGTCTTGGCTTTTCTTCTTTCCCTCGGCTATTTCAAAAGTTTGAAATCTTCTCTAAAGGCAAAATGTTTGATAACAATATTTTCCGGCATTCTCCTTGGGATTTTGGATGAAGTCCATCAATACTTTGTCCCTCAACGCCGTTTTGAGATTCTGGATATTATCGCCGATGGAGTTGGAATCATTATTGGCCTTTTCGTCTATTTGTATTTATCTCGAAGAGTAAATATCTAGAGAAATTTGACAAGTTTCTTTTTTAGAAAAGAAAAAGCCTCCTTTGGATTGGAACAATAGGAATAAAGCTGAAGGTCTTCGGGATTGATTGTTTTGTATTTTAAAAGAGCTTCAAAATTAATAACCTCTCGCCAATATTCTTCTCCATAAAGAAGGATGGTGATATGGTCTTTACGGATTTTTTCTGTTTGAATCAAGGTTAACATTTCAAGGGTTTCATCTAAGGTCCCAAAACCTCCAGGGAAGGCCACAACAGCTTTTGCCTTATATACTAACCAGAATTTTCGCATGAAAAAATAGTGGAAGACAAAAGAAAGTTCTGGCGGGACATATGGGTTTGGGGCTTGTTCCAAGGGAAGAGAAATGTTCATTCCGATGGATTTGCCTCCTGCTCGAAAAACTCCCCGGTTAGCCGCTTCCATGATGCCAGGCCCACCTCCTGTACAGATGACAAAGTTTTTGCCCTTGGGTTTCAATTTTATAGCCCATTTAGCCAAGTAATAAGCCAATTCCTCAGCTTCCCAATAATATTTTGATAGTTTTGAGTTTTTCTCTTCAGGATTTGCTTTTGATGATCCCAGAAAAAGAACAGTATTGTTCACTTTTTGTTGCCTTAGCCTTGTCAATGGCTCTAAATACTCACTCAAAATCCTAACAGTGCGGGCGTCAGTAGAGCTTAAGAATTCTAAGTTTTTATATGCTTTCTTTGGTAATTCTGCTTTTTTCATAACCACCTCTTTTTAATCATGGAAGGAGATTCTATCTGAAAAGATGGCGGAAGACAAGTAAATGGGAACGTTTCCAAGAGTACTACCCTTCACTTCATCTTCTCCGATTAATATCAAAAATTCAATCAATATGTATTGCTAAAATTTGGCATTGTCCCAGGAACATCCCTTTATTATTTTGACTTCAAAATATCTCCTGTGTTATCTATAGAAATATTAATTAGGCTTTGTACTAAAGTGAGGTGATTATAAATAAATTTTCTTTCAGCATGTAATCTTGTTAGAAAACCAACAATTAGATTAAAATGGAAATACAGTGAGAAAAGGACTTCAAAATTTAGCACGAAGAGAATACCCTGGACGGATTATAATCATAGGTAAGGACAGATCCGGGGAAAATGTGATCGTTATATATGCAATCACAGGAAGGTCGTCTTCCAGTCAGGCAAGGAAATTGGTCGAAGAGGATGATATCATCTGGGCCAAGCCTACAGATGAAGAAATCCTCAAGGAGGGAAAGATTGAATTGCTTGTCTATCCCGCCGCTTGCCTTTACCGAGGGATCGCTGTCAGCAACGGAAGACAGACGCTTGATATAAAGGCAGGGATGGGCCAGTTTCAGGACCCTTCAGAAATCCTAAGCTCCACGCTATCCAGGTGGGATTATGAACCCGATCCTCCTATCTTTACTCCGAGGATAAGTGGTTGTGTTGTTTCCAGCAAGAAAGCTGCTCTCGCCATAATTAAAAGAGGTGAAGATGGCTCCTCGATAAGAGATGTTTTTGAGTTTTCCTTAATAGCAGGAAAGGGTAAGATGATGTCCACATACAAAGGAGAAAATAAAGATCCTTTAGTCCCATTCTCAGGAGAACCCGTTGATTTAGAGCTTAATGAAAAAAAGTCCAAAGATATGGCAGAATCAGTGTATGAGGCACTCGGACCTGAAGGAAGGAGCAAGGATTTCAGGGTTGCTGTAGCCTGTATTTTTTCATCGAATATAGAATCAAGGGAATATGATGTTTCCATTATCAATAAATATGAAAGGAAAAAAACTATCGATGGAAAAAATAGGTAAAAAAACACGCGAGTTATACAGGACTAAAATCAAAGAAGAGTTTCCCAAGACTCTCAATTTCAGAAACCAACGCTTCAAGAAAAAATTATCGATGAGATATGGAGAGAATCCTGGCTATCCTGCTGCCTTTTATGAAGAGGAAGGAGCCTCAGGCCCGAACATGGCTACGATGAAGGTCTTGAAGCAAGGAATAAAAGGATTGAGTTATATCAATGTCGCGGATATGGATTTAGGTCAGAGGCTTGTTAAGAAATTAACAGGTGTTTTTCAAAATAGATTCATCTGTGCCTTGATTAAACATGAGATTCCGAGCGGAGTCGCTTTGGGGGAGTCGCCAAAAGAGGTGTTTGAAAAAGCATGGAATTGCGATTCCCTTTCTAATTTTGGAAGTGTCAATGTTTTCAATTACAGGATTGATAAGCCTTTGGCTGAGCTTTTAGTTGAAAGCCGAAGAAATGTTGAAGTTGTATATGCTCCAGATTTCACTCTCGAAGCCCTTGAAATTTTAGCTTTGAGAAAGTCGCTTCGAGTCATAAAAATGGGTGCCTCTCTCGATGAGCCTGCTTTGGATAGCGGATTGGAATTCAAGAGAGTGAGCGGTGGACTGTTGATCCAAAAAAGGTTTGATTCGAGGATAACTTCGCCTGAGTCGGTTGATATAGTATCGGAAAGAAAGCCTTCTTCAGATGAGATTGAAGCAGCTATTTTTAACTGGATTGTGGCCTGCTTCACCCGATCAAACGCAGTGGTTATCGGTAAAAAGGATAAAGTTCATGGAATAGGTTCCGGACAGAGGAGTCGAATAGATGCAGCCGAAAACGCAATTAGGTATTCAAAGAGAGGATACGGCCCTCGAGAGTGTGTCATGGCTTCAGATGCTTTTATGCCGTTTCCAGATGTAGTTGAGGTTGCTGCTAAGAATGGGATAACGGCCATCATATATCCTCTTGGTTCTATCAGAGACCAGGAAGTTATCGATAAGGCGAATGA
>JAUWYH010000121.1 GCA_030615975.1 Candidatus Aminicenantota bacterium | reverse complement strand
TATTTCCCTGGAGTAATTTAAGGCGAAGCTCTCTCATAATTTCTTCCTTTTCTGTTTCAATACGGTAGGCAATGTATGAATTAAGTTCGCTTTCGGTGATCACAATTTTCTTAAGAACATCCCTATCTTTCCTGAATTGTTCACTGCTCATTGTCTCGAATGCTTTTAAAACTTTTTGGACTTCCTGGATTGAATAATTTTGAACAGCAGATGAGAACCCGAAAAAGGAAAGGAAAATAAAAATAAAAATTATATTCTTGGGAAAGAAATTTTCTTGAGCCATTTCTTCTAAATGCTAACAAATCATAAAATAAGGTTCATCTCCCATTTAGTTGAAAAAATTAATACCTTCTTTACAGAATGTCATTCCTTCGAAGCCTGTACCTGCGAAGCCTGTGCCCGCGGAGGCGGGTAGCAGGTACAGGAATCCAAGACTATCTGCATATACCTTAATATAAATCAATCCATTAATATAAATCAATCCATTGTGGATTTTCTTTTTCATATTTCTGGATTCCTGCTTTCGCAGGAATGACAAAAAGGAGCAGTAATAATAAAAAGGGGCGTGCATGAAAAGGAGCGGGAATGACAAAAAGGGGCGGTGATAACAGCTTAATTATATGTCTCTTATATTATTTTTCAACTAATTGGGAGATGAACCTAAAATAAATTTCTATATTGATAATATAGTGAAGTAAAGGGCAAAGTGTAAACGGTAGGAGTTGTAGTCCTGATCTCTAGCCAATAAAAAAAAGGCCCGATCGGAGATCGAGCCCTTCATTTTTCGTTTGGAGTTTTATACCTTGCTGTTTACTCCTTAATTTTTATTCTACGTTAAGAATCAGGAATCCAGGACTATCCGCATATGCTTTCATATAAATCAACTAATTGCGGATTTCCTTTTTCAATTATTTTTAACTTCCAAGCCCTTTTTCTAGATTCCCGCTTTCGCGGGAATGACAGCTTAATTATATGTCTCTTATATTATTTTTCAACTTTTTGGGAGATGATCCTTAATTTTTACGTTAGCATTACCTTATAAAGGCTCGCTAATCTGAGCTTCTTTCTTTTCCCGTTTTGCTCTTTACTTTTTAAACGGCGATTCTTCTGCTGGTGTAACCAATGTTACAACACCATAGACAGTTGCAGAGGTGGCAGCAATAATAAGTGCAATACCTAATGGGGTTGCAAAGAAGGCGGCAAAACCTCTTCTTTTTTTACATTCACATCTTTTTTTCTCTAAATTCCAGACATAACCTTCATCGCATTCGCCTTCGACTTCAGGAATATACCAATCTCCTCGAGGACATCTCTTGTCTTTTTTAACATCGGCTCCTTGCTGAATCATCGGTTTTAAAGCAATAGAAACCTTCGCTGTTTCGTTTGCCCTAATTCCGATCAAATTCTCTACGTTGAAATCTCCTTCTTTTAAGCTCAAACCGACAACGTACAACCCTCTATCGATTCCTTCAATCTTAAAGATTCCCAGCTTGTCGGTTTTGCTGCTTTCATGAACAGCACCAGTGGAGACATTTCTGAGCTTAACGACTGCTCCTTCTAAAGGTGTAGTTCCATCCTTGTCGTAGACAAATCCGATTAAATTTCCATTACTTTTACCCTGTGCTTTTAAGACATGTGGCGAGTAAAACAGAATGAAAGAAAAAATCAACAAAATTGCTACTGGTTTTGATCTGACGCCTCTTGTCATGGTTCCCTCCTTATAAGGTGTGGGTTATAATATAAAACTCAGCTTCCTTTGTCAATCGAAAAATTTACGAATAAAAATTTCGTATTTGATCCCTCTTTATCCTTTACGTTTTCCTTCTTACGAACCTGTCGCTCGGTAGCTTATCTTTAACAGATCCACTGACCTGTTCACTGGCGCAACTACAAGAGTATTCTTTCCGATTTTGGATTTCAATGAAATAGAGATGACATTTTCTTTCAAATAATCTTCCCAGACAACATAGCCATTAAAAAAAACAGAAATCAAAGGCACAAAACCGCTCTCCTCTTTGTCCTTCTTAAAATGAAAATCCAAAACAATCGTCTTTCCATCAAGGGTCAATGTACGAGCGAAACTTCTTCCCTTATTTATCGCAGAATTTTTAAGCCTCACCTCTCTCGGCGCTAACAATTTTTCTATTTTCTCATCTATCTGCTGAATCTTTTCTTCCTCATTCAGCCGCTCATAATTCTGGCGAATCCTCAACAAAGTCCCCAGATTATCAGGGTAAATCTCCAGAGCTTTCTGGTAAATTTCGCCGGCGTCATATATATAATCTACTTTCTGAAAAGAATCGCCGACAAGGTGCAAAACCCTCACATAGGCATCTTTCTTCTCTTCAGGTACAACAACAAAGCTCTGGTTGAGAAGGCGACCTACCCTCATGATGTCTCTGTATCGATTCTGTTTGAAGTAAAGGAGCATCTGGAAAGAGAGATGCCCCAAATCACTTAAGCTTGCACCCAATTTTTCTTCTATTAAATCCTGCCTCCTAAGGTAAGATTCAAGCTCGCCAACTACAGCCACCGCATTCTCCAGGGCCAAATACCTTCGCAAAGTGCCTTCAACCTCCTTCAACTCTCGCCCTTCCTCAAGGCGGCATTTCACCAGATTCAAGCAAGCAGACTTCTTCAAATTATTAAATTCCTCAACATTTATCGGATTCCTGCCTGCCAGATTCTGGTAAAAATTTATTCTTTCAAGGATCCTCAAACTTGCTGTAAAATGATTGAATGCTTCTTTCAACCGGTAATACCGAAACTCCCTCTCTCCTGAATGATACTCATCTTTCGCCCTCTCAAATTCCAAAAGCTCCGCCTCCACCAGAATCCTCTGCCTCTCCTCGCAGGAGAGGTTTTTCTCACCGATAAACTTTGCATACATCCGATAAATTCCTGCATCCTCAGGTAGAATTCTTTCCATGACTTCATAATCTTTAACATTCATCTCCCAGATCTGCATAACAGCCTGGAGCTTTTCTCTTTCTTTTCTTTTGAGTATTTCTCTCAAAATCTCCAGGGTAAAGTCCTTGTCTTCTTCTGAAAGAGCGGGCCAATGGGAAAGAAGTATTCTTCCTACCTCATAATAAATCTGGCTGTCGTGGCCAGCAAGGAGAGCAGCTTTCTTGTACTCATCATAGTAGTTGGCATCAAAGTCAGGAGAGAGATAGCTTATATAAAGGAGAGATTGAGCCAGATCAAAATGGCAAAAGTAAGAGGCAGGATTGATTCTTAAAGACCGGGTGAAATTCTGGATGGATTTCTGAAGAAAAGCGTGGCTTCTATCCTTATCGTAAAGGTTTCTTATTCCTACATCAAAATACGCCTTTCCCAGTTCATAAAAGACGAGGTCATTAGAGGGATAAAACAGATTCGCTCTTTCAAGCGTTTTTATTTTCTTCTCAGAATCTTCAATTTTCTCCTTCGCCCTATAATAAAAATGACTATTACAGTAAATAAGAATATTGATTATTCCAATCACAGCAATTGCAGTCAATGAGAGCAATCTCTTAAAATTCATCATCTCTTTCTTTCTTTGTAGTTTTCGCTTTTCTCGCTCCTTTTATAGAATGCTGTGACCATTGTCATCGACACCACCACAGAAAACAGCACCATATTCGCCGGGATATGCAAATTAAAATCAGCAATGCTGTGAATCAGAATGGCCGCAATCGCAACAATCCCTCCCAGGGCCAGCCCTTTCACTTCTGGATGTCTCCTTACCCGCCAGATAAGAAATGAGCTGACAACCATAAAAGCTATCCCCCCAAAAAGCATAATCAGGCCCAAAATCCCAAGCTCTGATAAATATTCAAGGTAGTCATTATGCGCATGGGAGAGATGGCCAGGTCTCGCGGTCTCCTCATAAGCCGGATAAACAGAAGCAAATGTCCCCAACCCTGTCCCGGCCAGGGGAAAATTCCCAACAACTGCTGTCACATTACTCCATAAAACCGGCCTTCCTTCATGGAGAAGTTTATCCAGAGCAAATCTTTCAATAACAGAACCGATTCCAATATAAAGAGAAATAAAAATGATGATTAGAAAACTAACTTTAAGAAAATTCTTTGTCCATTTTTGCTGATGTGTCATCTTGCTAAAATACAAGACAGTTAGTTCAAAAAAGAGAATAAAAGTAAAAACCAGAAGAAAAACTCCAGAGCGAGATTTAGAAAAGATAATCGCCAGAGCCATGACTATGATGCCTGCAGAGATAATCAGATTGATCGCAACCCCCTTTTCAGACATGCGAAGGACTTTCTCCCTCCATTTCAGTCCGGCCAAAGAAGAAAGGTTTACCCTGGCTATGATTAACCCGATGGCTAGAGGAACAATCATCTCCAGGTAGCCGGAAAGATGGTTTCTATTGACAAAAGTTCCTGATACTGTATCTAAACTATATATCTTTTTGTAAAACAGAATCCGAGGATTCTTATTGTAAAGCTCGAACATTCCGTAAAATGCTTCAAAAACCCCCATGATGACCAGCGCATAAAAAATCCTCATAATCTGCCGCCGCTTCATTACAGTCTTCACTATGAGAAATCCGAGCAGAAAATAGGAAAGTAGTTCAAGCCCCTCCCGAATTGTGTGCGAAGGAATCAAAGAGAGGCTCATGAACTTAATTCCTGAAAAATTCGAAGAGAAAAGATTCTGAAATGAATGAATATTCGGAGAAAAGATTTTGACTAAAAAACCGGGCAAAGGGATGATTTGAATAAAAATGAAAACAAAGAGACCCACAAACAAGTACCTGGGCCATTTAAGCGAAAAAGAAAGAAGCTCATTCGTCTGTGGTTTTTCTTTCATTATAAAATAGGCAGCTATCATCACCAACACCGCAAGTTCTATCACCAGGATCGACCATTCGTATACCGATGCTGCCGGCAGCGGACTAAAAACAATTACTCCAAGAATGCCGTATTCAATTATCTTCCTGCACATCCTGTCCTTCTTCGAAAGGGAAATACTATCGTTCCTTTTCCGTACTTTTTTTTCCTTATTAAATTGTTTCATTGTTATACTGTTACACTATTACACTGCTAAACTGTTATATTGTTACACTGTTAAATTGTTGATTTGTCTGAGATGAATTGTTAAAATAAAAAAAGATTTATTATGAGGTGAAAAAGAATGC
>JAUWYH010000182.1 GCA_030615975.1 Candidatus Aminicenantota bacterium | reverse complement strand
GATTGATTATTTTAGAAAAAAAGAAAAAGCTTATTCTTTAGTATCTATTCTTATGGAAGAAGAAAGAATATGTGTTGTAAAATTAATCGCTGCTGAATTACTTCAAGGCTCAAAATCAAAATATGAGACCAAGATATTTCTTAATCTCTTAAATGTTTTTTCTGTTTTGGAAGAGAAAAAAGACACTTGGATAAACGCTGGAATTTTATCTTCTAGGTTAAGAAGCAAGGGGAGAAATATCAAACTTGCAGATTGTTACCTTGCTCAAACTGCTATGGAAAACGAAGTGGAAATATTCTCTTATGACAAACATTTTAAAGAGATGAAAAAGACAAGCCTTCCTGAACTCAAGAAATTAAAAATTATTCTAACTACATAATTGAGGCCTAGTCGTATGGTCTCTCTTTCCTTAGCTATGTACAGCCTTCCCATGCCCCCTCTTCCCAGCTCTTCAGTAATCAGGTATCTTCCGGCAAATGTGCTTCTGATGGCTAATTCTTTCTTGGGTGTCAGGATAGTTTTAGTCTGAGAAACAGACATTTCCTCTCCATTAATCCTTTGGCTATCTGTTTATAGAATAATTATTATTGAGAGAAGCGTCAAATGTAATCCTTGACTTTAATCCACTCATAAATAAATATATCTCTAATACATCCTCAACCATGAAAGAAGAAGTACGGATAGGTGTTGATACAGGTGGAACTTTCACTGATTTCGCTATTTATATCGACGGAAAGATTGAAATAAACAAAATTCCCTCCACTCCCAAAAATCCTTCTCTTGCTATTCTCGAAGGAATCGAAGAATTTCTAAGAAGGAATATTGGCCTTTTAGTCATTCATGGAACCACAGTGGCCACAAATTCGCTCCTCGAAAGAAAGGGAGGACGAATCGCACTCCTGACAACCAAAGGATTCGAGGATATTCTCTTCATCGGCCGCCAGGTGAGACGGGATCTCTACAGTTTGAGAGGAGAAAAAAGAGTTCCTCTTCTTCCCCGAGACAGCTGCTTTGGACTCAATGAGAGAACATCATCTTCAGGTAAAGTCAAAAAAGAAGTTACAATTCAAGAATTGAAAGAAATTATTAAAAAAATAAAGAAATTGAAAATAGAAGCAATAGCAATTTCCCTTATCAATTCTTATGCTAATCCTTCGAACGAAAAAATCATCCGCAAAGAACTCAAAAATGAAAAATTCCTGGTTTCTCTCTCCTCTGATATTCTTCCTGAGTACCGTGAATACGAAAGAACCGCTACTACTGCGGTCAATGCTTACCTCATGCCTGTAGTCAATCGATATTTGACCAACTTAGAGCAGAAAATGGAAAAGGCTGAGCTTCGAGTGATGCAATCAAATGAAGGTTATATTTCGCCTATTAGAGCGAAATCAGAACCGATAAGAACTGCGCTCTCCGGCCCTGCTGGAGGTGTTGTTGGCGGATTCTTTCTCGCTCAGGAAGCTGGATTTAAAAATATCATCACTTTTGATATGGGAGGGACTTCCTGTGATGTTTCTTTGATAGACGGGAAAATAAGGAGAACAAGCGAAAACAAAATAGGGGATTTTCCGATTCGCCTGCCCATAATCGATATTCACTCTGTTGGAGCAGGAGGTGGCTCTATAGCTTATACCGACAGGGGTGGTTCACTCCGGGTCGGCCCTCAGAGTGCTGGAGCTGACCCGGGGCCTGCCTGTTATGGACAGGGAAATTTTCCAACTGTAACCGATGCCAATCTGTTACTTGGACGACTCGTCCCTGAGTTTTTCCTTGGGGGAGAGATGAAAATTTTACCGGAAAAAAGTTGTGCAGTTTTGGAAAATTTAGCAAAGAAAATCCACAAAACCCCAATGGAAACAGCAGCTGGAATTATCAAAATTGCAAATGCAAACATGGAAAAAGCTATACGAGTAATATCCATCGAGCGAGGTTTCGACCCCAGAGCTTTCTCCCTCTTCTCTTTTGGAGGAGCAGGAGGAATGCATGCAGCAGAAATCGCATCTCATCTTCAAATAGCAAGAATCATCGTCCCCAAAAACGCAGGAGTTCTCTCAGCCCTAGGACTCCTCCTGGCTGATTCGATCAAAGATTATTCTCAATCTATCTTAAACACAGCGCAGAAAACAACCAAGGATGAACTCGATAGTCTGTTTAATAACCTTCACAAAAAAAGTCTCAAGGAAATGAAAGAGGAAGGTTTCACCCAGGAGAGAGTGAAAATCTTGCCCTTCCTCGATCTCAGGTATTTGGGGCAATCCTATGAAATAACTATTCCTTACAGAAATAATTTTGTTTCAGATTTCCACAAAGCTCATCAAAAAATCTACTCTTACCATCACCCTCAAAGGGCAGTTGAAATCGTCAATATCAGAGTAAAAGCAGTAGGATTGAGCAAAAAAATCAATCTGAAAAGATTACCCAAGGGGGATGCAAAACCGCAGAGGGCTTTATTAAAAAAACAAAATCTCTATTATGAAGGGAAAAAATACTTAGCGCCGGTGTTTAAAAGGTCCCTGCTTCTCCCTGGAGATAAGGTGAGTGGCCCTGCTCTTGTCGTCGATCGTGAATCAACAACATTCCTTCCTGCGTCCTTCAACTTAGAGGTAGATGGCTTTCTCAATTTAATCATTCAAAAGGGAAATTAGCTAGATGATGAAGTTTGATCCTATTGAATTAGAATTATTCAAGAATATTTTTATTTCCATATCTGAAGAAATGGGTGCTGTTCTGGGACGCACCTCTCTCTCCCCTAACATTAAAGAAAGAAAAGACTTCTCCTGTGCTCTTTTTAATGAAAGAGGAGAGACTTTCGCTCAGGGCTCCCATATCCCAGTTCATTTGGGTGCTATGCCTCTCTCTGTCCAGGCTGCCATGAAAGCCATTTCTTTTGAAGTTGGGGACTTGGTAATTCTCAATGACCCTTACAAAGGAGGAACTCATCTCCCCGATATTACCTGCATTTCACCTTTTTTTGCAGAGAAAAAATTGGTGTTTTTTGTCGCTAACCGTGCCCATCATTCAGATGTCGGCGGGATGACCCCTGGTTCTATGCCTCTCGCCACAGAAATTTTTCAGGAGGGGCTGATCATCCCTCCCTTAAAATTAATACAAAAGGGTAAATTAAACGAAGAGATTCTCACCCTTATCCTTTCCAATGTCAGAACTCCTGAAGAGCGACAAGGAGACCTTCTGGCACAGATTGCTGCCAATAACAAGGGAAAACAAAGATTAGGCGAGGTTTTAAAAAAATATGGCTTAAGAAAAATCCTTCGCTACACCCATCTCATCCAGGATTATACTGAAAAGATTTTAAGAGAAACCATAAAAGAAATTCCTGACGGAGTTTATTCCTTTGCTGACTTTTTAGATGACGATGGAATCAATCAAAACCCTGTAAAAATAGGGGTCAAGATGGCCATCCTCAACGATGAAGCTATTATTGATTTCAGCTCCTCATCCAAACAGGTAGAAGGTGGTGTCAACGCAAATTCTGCTGTTACTTATTCTGCTGTTCTTTATGTTTTTCGCTCTCTTATCGAAGAAGATATTCCTTTTAACACGGGGCTTATGAGGCCTTTAAAGATAAAGGCTCCTCGAGGTTCGGTTGTCAATGC
>JAUWYH010000079.1 GCA_030615975.1 Candidatus Aminicenantota bacterium | reverse complement strand
GGAATGACAAACATATTTCTGTTCCTGCTACCCGCCTCCGCGGGCACAAGCTTCGCAGGAATGACAAAAAGGGGCGTAGATGACAGTTTAATTAGATAACAGCTTGATTAGATGTCTCTTATATTATTTTGCAATTTTTTGGGAGATGAACCAAAAAAATGAAGATGGTTTTAAAAATTTTTCCAGGTTTTCTTTAGCTCTGTTATCTTTCCAAAAGTCCAGGAACGAATGGAATCTCCATAGAAGTAAAAAATAGGAATTGCTATCAGAATAAAGATTGTGGAGCTTATAAGACCGCCTACAGCCGAAAGGGCTAAAGAAGACCAGATCTGTTTCTTTCCAACCTCTACCTGAATCAAAACCAGAGGAAGCATTCCGAGCACTGTGGTGCTTGTAGTCAGAAAAATGGGCCGGACTCTTTCTCTGGCTCCCTTTATCACCGCCTCCAGGAGAGAAAGCCCCTGTCTTCTTTTCAAATTAATATGGTCAACAAGAAGGATGGAATTGTTGACAACTATCCCTCCAAGCAGGATGACCCCTATATAAGCTGAGGAGTCGAAAGCAAAATCAGCAATAACAAAGGCTACAAAAACACCGATTAATGCCAGGGGAACTGCAAGAAGAATGAAAAATGGTTGGATGAGGGATTCATACAGAGAAGCTAAAATCATAAAAATGATGATAAGGGAAAAGAAAATGGCAAATTTTAGCTGCCCTTTTTCTTCCTCTGTCATCCTCCATTCCTCTTCCAAGGTCGCGGAAAAGCCTGGAGGAAGTTTTAGTTTGGAAAAAACAGTTTTTTTATACCTATCAGCAGCTTTGGGCGGACCTCTAAACTCCCACATCACTGTTTGCTGGAACTGCTGGTTTTCTCTATCTATGGAGCCGGCAATCGCTCTTTCTTCCAATGTTGAAATCTCTCCTAATCTCAAATATTCTCCGCCCTGAGTTTTTAAAAGAGCATTTTGAAGATTCTCAAGATCCATCATATCTGCTTCTGGAAATTTTACGGAAAGCTCCAACTCTTTTCCGCCAATTCTCGCTCTCTGAACAAAAAATCTTCCCTGAAGCAAAGACTGTATAAAATAATAAAGGTAGCGAGGGTCAACTTCATAATTTCTCAGGGTTTCTTTATTGATTTTTAAAATATACTCAAAATAATCAAGTCTCCACCAGCCCCACCGGCTCGAGATTATCCTGACTTCTTTAATTCGAGGATTTCTTTTCAGCGTTTTTTCAAGCTGGGAGGTCATTTCCTTTAGTTTTTTCAAATTGTAGCCGTAAAACTTGATCCTCGAGTCATAAAAAGTTCCGCCTCCAAAACTTGAATAGTAGCCCTGAGGATCAAATCCAGAAATGCTGATGCTAATTCCTGCGAAATTTGTTGCCAGCTGAATCAATTCCTCTTTTAATAAATAAGGAAAATAAGAGCTTTCAATATCGGGAGGGAAAGTCATGTAGATGTATGCATTTTCTCTTGAAACAGATGTATTCATTTCTTTTTCATAATTTTTTGCTAAAACTCTTTCTTCAAATTTTTTGGCTACATCGTTTGTTCTCTCCATATCTGTCCCAGGAGGCATCCCGATGTACACGCGAAGACTTTCCTTGGAATACCACCTGAAGAATTCTCCGAGGGTAACCTCAGACCTAAACCACTTGTATGTTCCAAAAAATATAAAGATGATAACAAGAATAATTTCTACAGGATGGCGAATAAGGACTCTTAAAGATTTCTCATAAGTGTCTCTTACTCTCTCTTTTTTTTTCTTTCTCTCCTTCTTCATCAACCTTGGACTTAGGGCCGGAATCAGAGAAAAAGAGACAAGAAGGGATGCAGCAAGGGCAGAAGAGATAACAATGGCTAAAGGAAGATAATAAATTTTAAGACGCCCCTGAAAATAAGCAAAAGAAAAGAAAACGCTGATGGTAGTCAATGTGGCCGCTAAAACAGGCAAAAAGACTTCCTTTGAACCCTGGACAGCGGCCTGGAAAGGAGAGACCCCTTTCTCTCTCAAACGCAGCACATTCTCAAAGACAACAATAGAGTTGTCCACAAAAAGACCAAACCCAAGAGCCAATCCTCCCAGTGTCAATAAATTTATAGAAACCTTGGAAAAGTAAATAAGATTAAAGGTTATTAAAACAGAAAAGGCAATGGATGAAAGAACCAAAAGAGATGGCTTAAAACTCTTCAACACCATGAAAACAAGAAAAAAAATAACAACAATGATGATTCCGACCAACAGATAGAGATTTCTCAGATTTTTCTGGATTTCCTCACTTTCGTCATCCACGACTTTGAAAACCAAATCCGCTGGTAATTCTTTTTTTATAGCCTCCAGTTTCTGTTTGACCTTTCTGGCAACTTTCAGCGTACTGGTCCCTTTCTCTTTCACTACGGTCAACCGGATTGTTGGCTGTCCGTTTATCCGGTTTATGTAGAAGATTTCCCCATAAGAAGGAACAATTTGGGCCACATCCCTCAATTTAATCGGATTCTTCCCAGAGTAAGTTATTATTGTATCGCCTAACTCCTTGATTTCATTAATGGGGTCAGAAACTTTAAAAATAAACTCCTGACTTCCCCTTTTTATTTTCCCTGCTGGATATGTTTGTATTCTTTCCCGTATCTTGTAACTCACCAGATAGGGAGGAATATTAAGCGCTTTGAGTTTCTCTTTATCAAGGAGGATTTTTATCTCAGGATCAGACCCTCCAGAAACTTCCACCTCTGCCACTCCTTTTACGGCACCCACTCCCATCTCGATTTTATCCTTCACCAGGTCTCTCAATTTTTGAAGCGAGTAATTCCCGGAAATGGTGTAACTGAGGAAAGATTTGACCCTGAAATCAGGAGGGACATAAGGTCGAACCGATGGCCTTATTCCATAAGGAAAGTCCTCCCTTGCCTTAGTAATCTTTTCTCTAAGGGATAACCGGGCAAATTCCATGTTTGTTTTGGGATCAAACTCAAGGGTAATTATTGAACGGCCGATTCTGGATTCAGAGGTAATCTTTCTCACCCCTTTTATTGTGGAAGAGATTTCTTCCAGAGGGGATGTGATCTGAGTCTGGATTATCTCTGGCGGAACTCCTTGCCAAGTGGTTTGAATGTCAAGTTGGGGATATTCTTCTTTCGGAGCTAATTCAATCGGAATATTCAGGAAAGAATAAACGCCCAAGATCAATAAAGCCAGAAAAAACATGGCTGTGGCAATCGGCCTCTCAACGAAAATCTTCATTGCTTATTTCCAGATTTTCTTCTCTCAGCCAATTCATAGGCTAAGGGAATAAGGATTAGAGTTAAGAAAGTGGCTAGAATAAGGCCCCCGATTACAGAGATGGCCAATGGCTGTTGGAGCTCAGACCCTCTACCTAAACCTAAAGACATCGGAAAAAGACCAAAGACAGTCGTCACAGTGGTCATCAATATGGGCCTTAGCCTCACCCGGCTTGCTTCCATAATCGCTTCTCTGAGTCCTAATCCTCTTTTCCTTAGTTGATTGGTGTAGTCAATTTTCACGATTGCATCATTGACCACTATTCCAGCTAAAACGACCATGCCGATGACAGAAATCACATTCAGAGTTTGCCCTGTTAAAAACAAAGCCCAGACCGCACCGGTTAAACCCATAGGCATGGTAAACAAAATCAAAAACGGATGGCGAAGCGACTCAAACTGAGCTGCCATTATCATGTATACTAAAAGGACAGCCAGGGAGAAGGCAAAAACCAAACTTTTGAAGGACTTGGTCATCTGTTCCTGTTCGCCGCTAAAGACCACTCTGTAGCCGGAAGGCAGAGAAAGTTCATCGATCTTCTCTTGAATCTTCGGCACAACCTGACTGATCTTTGTGCCTCGAAGATTAGCGGTAAGCAAAACTTCTCTCTGTTGGTTTTCTCGCCGAATTTCTTTTGGCCCTTTCACGATCTCATAAGATACCAATTCTCTTAAAGGAATCAGGGAGCCTCTATGAGGAATCTGCTCATCTAAAAGGGAATCTATGTTTTCCCTCGTTTCCTCCTCCAGACGAACCAATATGTCGTATTTTTTCTCTAATTCTTTAAATTTGGACGCCTTTTTACCTCTGACAGCATTGACAAGAAAATCGCTTATTGTTGCTGGCGAAATATCATATCTCCCAAGAGCTTCTTTTTTTATTCTCATCAAAAACTCAGGTTTTCCTTCTCCGATATTTGTGTTCAAATCAGCAATCCCTTTGATACTCCTGAGGCTTCCTTCGAGTTCCTCGGCAATTTCTCTCAGGCGGCTTAGGTCTTCTCCCTTAATTTTAAGTCCCAGTTCAGCTGTGGCAAAAGCCAAAAACTCGGTGAGGGTGGATTGTTCTTTGACGATGGAATAGCTAAGGTCAGGAAATTGCTCGAGCTTTTCTCTCAAATCTTCGATAGTTTTTTCGAGAAAAGAGGGTCCTTGAATTTCAACATAAATTTTGGCTGAATTCAGAGATACATCGGGATTTGAACTTTCCAGGCCGCTGACAATGCCTATTTGAGAGAAAAATGCCTCTACTGGCTCTATTTTCCCTAACCACTTCTCCAGTGAAGAGACAACATCTGCAGTTTGCTCAAGAGAATAATCTATAGATGTTTTTAGATTTAATTCAAAGGACGAAGCTTCGGGTTTAGGCATGAGTTCACGAGGGATTTTGCTGGCAAGAAACACAGTCAGTATTAAAAAAGCCAGAGATCCAGCAAAAACTTTTCCTTTGTTATCTAAACACCAGATGAGAAACCGGTGGTACCAGGAGGCGAATTTTTCATAAATAAAATTAAATCCTTTAAAAACAACTCCAAGAACAGGCCTCAATGGAAGACTCACGTAATGGAATATCAAAAGGAAGAGCTGAAGGAAAAAGCTTGAAACAAAATTAAAAATTAAATAAAAAGCTTTAAGAATAAAATACAGCAACCACCGAAGCCCCTTGTAAGGATAGAGAAAATATCTCCATTTTGTCTTTTTCTCTATTTTTTCTTTCCATTCTGTTCCCTCAATGTCTTTTCTTTTTTCTACCTTCCTTCCTAACTCAAGCTTCCGTGAGGCCAGCATGGGAAGCAGGGTTAAAGAAACAACAAGCGAGGAAATAAGGGCAAAGGTCACTGTAAGAGCTTGGTCTTTGAACAACTGGCCAGCCACTCCATGAACATAGATAACAGGGAGAAAAACAGAGATTGTGGTTAATGTTGAGGCTGTAACAGCCATCCCTACTTCTTTTGTGCCCGTAAATGCAGCTTCCAGAAGATTTTTGCCCTGGCTTTTATGTCTGAAAATACTCTCTGAAACAACTATGGAATTATCAACCAGCATTCCTACACCAAGGGCAAGTCCTCCCAAAGACATGATATTCAGAGTGATATCTCGGAAGTAGAGAAGATTAAAGGTAGCAATGATGGAAATAGGAATAACCGCAGCAATAATAGCTGGAGTCTTCAGATCCTGAAGGAAAACAAATAAAACCAGAAAAGCCAGGATTGCTCCATAGATCATCGCTTTGAGAACTGATGAGATGGCATTTTCAATATATTTTGCCTGTTCATAGACGACTAGAATATCTATTTGGGTATACTCTTTTTTTATTTCTTCCAGGATTTGGCGGGCTATTTTTGTAACTTTCACTGTATTGGCTCCAGACTCCTTCCGGACTAGAACTCCTATGCTTTCTTTCCCGCTGAGTCTGGTTATTCCTTCCCGCTCTTTGATGGAGTCTTTAATCTGGGCCACATCTTTTAATCTTATAACCCCTCTCTCTTCTGTAGTTTTTAGACTTATTTCTCCGATTTCGCTAACCAGTTCAAACTCTCCCACGACTCGAAGCGCATACTTAAACCTGCCTTTTCTGATAGTTCCTCCTTGAAGGTTCTGATTAAAGGCATCTATTCTCTGGGAAATCTGGTCTATGCTTAAGCGGTACAAGGAGAGGAGGTGGGGATTGATCTCAACCTGAATTTCCCTCTCTACTCCTCCAGCTATCTCTGCTGAACCTATTCCCTCGACCTGCTCCAGGCGAGGCTTTATCAGCTCTTCTGAAAATTCTTTGAGCTCAAGAAGAGATCTCTCTCCAGAAACGGCAAGAATCATGATCGGCTTACTTTGTGGATCTAAAGGTATGATAGTAGGACTCTCCACATCCTCAGGAAGGCGATCTTGAGCACTGTCAAGTTTTTCTCTTGTATGCAGCATGGCAAAATCCATATCCGTACCCCAGGAAAATTCAAGAGTCATATAAGAAACACCCTCTTTAGATACAGATTCCACTCGGCGAAGGCCAGAAATTCGACTTACAGCAGCTTCCAGAGGTGAAGTGACAAGGGTTTCAATTTCTTCAGGCGCAACTCCGGGATATTGAGTCAAGACAGAGAGGCGGGGGTAGCTGATATCCGGCAGCAGATCCACACCTAACTCCCTCAAAGAAACAAAGCCAAGAAGAACAACAGCCAGAAAAAACATAAAAATGGTAACAGGCCTCTTAATCGAGAGTTGTGTTATTTTCATTTGTCTTTAATTCAATTTTACCATATTTTAGACTTTTATTATTTTTGGTTCATCTCCAATTTAGTTGTAAAGATTAATACCTTTTTTACAGAATGTCATTCCTGCGGAAGCAGGAATCCAGGCAAAAGAAGAATGTCATTCCCGTGAAGCTTGTGCCTGCGAAGGCAGGTAACGGGAATCTAGATATATCTGGATAAGAGTCTTTCATATTTCTGGTTTCCCGCTTCCGCGGGAACAAGCCTGGATTCCCGCATTCGCGGGAATGACAAACATATTTCTGAATTCCCGCTACCTGCTACCTGCCTCCGCAGGCACAAGCTTCGCAGGAATGACATTCTGTAAAAAAGGTATAATTTTTTCAACTAAATGGGAGATGAACCTTATTTTTTATAAATTTCAAGGAAATTTTTGAAATTTTGATGTTACCTGACCCAATTCTCAAACTTGACCTCAGGGTTTTTATGTAATAAGCTTTTCGCTTAAAAAAT
>JAUWYH010000002.1 GCA_030615975.1 Candidatus Aminicenantota bacterium | reverse complement strand
GGGGAGGCAGGGAGCCTCATGGAATGAGGCGACCGTTGGAAGGGGGAAAGCGAAGCTGTTCCCCCTCCAAGTTAGCGTCGGATTCCCTCGAAGAACGGTTCAGGAAGGCTAAATCTTCAATGCCGCTCCGACATTTCCCTGTACCTTTTATTCCTAATTTATATCCCGTCACTTTAGGACAAAGCCAAATATTGAGAACACATCCCTAATTTGCTATACTTAGTTCTCATTTTTTTGAAACAAGTGATTGACAAGAATGAGCAAAAAAAATTGACCTGCTATTAAGGAATCATAATCATGAAAAACGTAATAATCATGGGAGCAGCCGGAAGAGACTTCCACAACTTCAATGTCTTCTTCAGAGACAAAAAAAATTTCCGGGTCGCAGCCTTCACTGCAACTCAAATTCCTGATATTGAGGACAGGAAATACCCTGCTGTACTCGCAGGAAGTCTCTATCCTGAGGGAATTCCTATCTATCCAGAAGAAAGTCTTCCCTCCCTCATCAAGGAACGTGGAATCGATGAGGTCTATTTTTCTTACAGCGATGTCTCTCACGAATATATCATGCACAAGGCCTCAGAAGTCTTAGCCGCTGGCGCAAGTTTTACCCTTCTCGGACCTAGAGAGACAATGATAAAGAGCAATCTCCCTCTGATATCTGTTTGTGCTGTAAGAACAGGCAGCGGAAAAAGCCAGACAAGCCGGAAAATCGCGCTTCTTCTAAAAGCAAAAGGAAGAAAGGTTGTTGTCATCCGCCATCCTATGCCCTACGGAGACCTGGCTAAACAGAAGATCCAGCGTTTTGCAAGCTACGAAGACATGATAAAAGAAAAATGCACTATCGAAGAAATGGAAGAATACGAGCCTCACATCAAAAACGGTATTGTCACCTATGCTGGCGTGGATTACGGAGCCATTCTAAAACAGGCCGAACAAGAAGCAGATGTAATACTCTGGGATGGAGGAAATAACGATTTTTCATTCTACAAGGCCGATTTAGAAATCGTGGTCGCTGACCCTCACAGGCCTGGCCACGAACTCCTGTATCATCCAGGGGAGACGAATTTCAGAAGAGCTCACGTCATTGTTATCAATAAAATAGATAGTGCCGATAAGGAAAATGTCGAGCGGGTGCTTGAAAACATCAATAAATTCAATCCCGAAGCGGCCGTTATCCGCGCCAATTCTTTAATTCTCGTCCAGAATGGAGAGGATATTTCTGGGAAAAAAGTGTTGGTTGTCGAAGATGGGCCCACCCTGACCCATGGAGAAATGCGTTACGGAGCAGGAGTGATTGCTGCCACAAAATACAGAGCCTCCCAAATTGTAGACCCTAGACCATTTGCAGTAGGAAGCATCAAGAAGACATTCCAAAAATTTACCCATCTAGATAGAGTCCTTCCAGCCATGGGTTATGGAAATCAACAAATAGCGGAACTCGAACAAACCATCGATAAAGCCGACTGCGACTTGGTCGTGGTAGCCACACCTATCGACCTTTCGCGACTGATCAGAACCAACAAAAGAATGCTTCGGGTGACCTATGAACTTGAAGAAATCGGCTCTCCAAATCTTGAGGAGATTCTCAAGGAATTCTGATGAAAAGAAAAATTGCGCTTATTGCCTTTGGGGGAAATGCCATCCTCCCTGACAATCAGAGAGGATTACAGTCTGAACAGATGAAAAATGCCCAAAAAGCAGCTCGTCTGATGATCCATGTGGCCAAAAAGGGCTATGATCTGATCATCGTCCACGGCAATGGTCCTCAAGTCGGCAATCTCCTTATCCAGATGGAAGAGGCCATAACCAAAATTCCGCCCTTTTCCATAGAAGTGTGTGACGCCATGACAGAAGGGAGCATAGGATTTATGCTTGAGAAAGCCATTTTCAACGAACTCCGCAAGAACTCCCTGGATAAGGAAGTAGCGACCCTAATCACCCAAGTCGTTGTCGACAGAAATGATCCTGCCTTTGAAAACCCGACCAAACCCATCGGCCCTTTTTACTCAAAATACAGAGCTCAGATGCTCGCCCGCCAGAAAAAATGGAAAATGGTCGAAGATGCAGGTCGTGGCTTCCGTAAAGTGGTTCCCTCTCCCAAACCCATAGATATCATTCCCAAAAGAGTAATTCGGGATTTGGTTCGTTCAGGAATAATCGTTATCACCGCTGGCGGAGGAGGCATTCCTGTCATCATAAACGGAAGAGGTCTTTTTCAGGGAGTTGAAGCTGTCATTGACAAAGACTATGCTGCCAGTCTTATCGCTCGCGAAGCCAAGGTGGATCTTTTCATTATTCTTACAAATGTGGAGCGTGTGTATCTGAATTATGGTACGCAAGAAGAAAAAGCGATCGATGTCATGAGCACAGACCAGGCTCAAACTTACCTCTCTCAAGGACAATTCCCGCCAGGCTCTATGGGGCCAAAAATCAAAGCAGCAATCGAATACATCCAGAACGGCGGAAAAGAAGTCTTGATCACTTCATCCAATTATCTAAAGGCTTCCTTAGTCAATCGCTCAGGGACCAAAATCAAAGCCACGCTTAAGGAAGATTAAATGTTTGAGGATTTTATTTCTATTCACGATTTATCACTTTATCAGTTTAGCAAAATCTTAGACTTGACTAAGCAAATAAAAGACCACCCTCAGCGTTTTAAAAATAAACTCAAAAATAATATTTTAGCCATGATATTTGAAAAGCCATCTTTACGGACGAGGGTGACTTTTGAAGTAGGAATGCTTGAGCTCGGAGGCAAAACAATTTACTTAAGTCCATCAGATATACAACTGGGTAAAAGGGAAAGCCCCTATGATGTGGGTAGAAACTTGGAGCGTTGGGTCGACGGCATCATCGCAAGAACCTTTAGCCATCAGCATGTCATTGATTTAGCCAAAGCCTGTCGTATGCCTGTTATTAACGCCTTAACCGATCTTCTTCATCCTTGCCAAGCAATGGCTGATTTTTTCACTTTAAGAGAAAAAAAAGGAGACCTCCAAAATCTCAAACTGGCCTTTATAGGAGATGGAAATAACGTCTGCCACAGCCTTCTGTTCGCCGCCGCAAAGGCAGGAAGCAAAATGGCAGTCGCCACTCCTGCGGGCTACGAACCAAGCCCTGATATCCTCAGACAAGCAGAAGAAGATGGGAAAGAAACAGGAAGCCGCTTTCATCTCACAAACAGTCCTCTCAAAGCCGCTCAGGATGCAGATGTTATTTATACGGATGTTTGGGCTTCAATGGGACAAAAAGCAGAGCGGGAAAAAAGAGCCAAAATTTTCGCCCCCTTCCAAGTCAATAAGGAATTGATGGCTCAAGCTAAAAAAGATGCTGTTTTTATGCATTGCCTTCCAGCTCACAGGGGCGAAGAAGTGGCAGATGAGGTCATCGATTCATCCCAATCTATTGTCTATGATCAAGCCGAAAATAGACTTCACGTTCAAAAAATAATTATGTTATTATTATTAAGAAAGAAAACAAAAAATGGATAAAGAAAATGAAAACACAAAAATCAAAGAAAAAGATCTCTTATTTATAGAAAAAGAGTTCTCCCAAACCGAAAAGCCCCTATCTCTACATGAGTTGACTAGGAAGCTTGTTTACCAGAAAACATCCTCCCAACTCGCTCAGCAAGTGAAAAAATATGATCCCTATTGTAAGTATGAAGTCGGGGATCTTATTTACAAAGAATACAATGAACCTTTGATGATGAGCAGCAAAGGAGTTGAACTTTTTAAGGGAAGAGTTGTTCTTAAGGTTGTAAACAAAATCGATTATAAAGATTTCAACTGCGAGATGCTTGAAGTCGATTACTCAGGAGGACGGTTATTCAGAAAACATATCGATTACATGAAAAAAACCAAAACACAAGTTCTCCTCCCCTGTAATCTCGAGAGAAAAGGCCTGGCTCCGGAAACAATAAAAAAGGAGGAAGACCCAAGGTTTGATGAGCTTCCTATGGCAGATAAGGACATAAAAAAATTGGAGAAGAATCTAAAATCTGCTCTTTCCAAATCGCCTCAATTTTTCAGCTGGAATGATTACTGGCAACTCAAAGAAAAAAAGACAAAAATCGAAGAAGAAAAAATAAAGGAAATTGAAAAACATCTTTTAGAAACAAAACACTCAGTCGAAACCGAAGAGTTGGTCACCCAGTTTTTTGACTTGAAGCCAAACCAAGACAAATTCCTCCTCTTCTGTCTTAGTCTGAACAACATCTTAGAGAAAAAATACAAGAAAAATTTCATTTATGTCTCTCCTCACAACTGGGGAAAATGGCATCTGAGACAAACACTCAATTCTTTCCTCGAAGACTCTCCGCTATCTGCCCCAAAAGCTAAACTTCCTCGTTTTGAACAGGAAAAGAAGACAACATCCGTCCGTGAATACCCTTTAAAAATCTATCTGACCTGGAGAGAAATTCTCTCAGGCGGACTGAAGATCCCTAATAGCTATAACAAGGAGCTTTCCAAATCTAGAGAATATGTTTTTACTGATGCGGAGGGAGAAGGAAATTACACGGTTTATTATTATCCATCCTCGAATTTCTTTCTTGGACTAAAAGATTTTTATGAGAGTAACAATGTGCCCCAAGGAGCAAGCTTGACTTTAGATAGGGAAAACTCCTCTCATTTCAGTTTCTGGCTTAAGAGATCAAAGAAGAAGCTCTCTGTAACGAAAATCACCTATAATCCTGGAGAAGATAAGTTTTCTGACTCTGACGAAGAGGTTTTTACCTTTTCCCTTCCCAACAAGATCATTCACCTCGAAATAGAAACCTTAAAAAAGCTTTTCTCCTTTTACAACCAAAGAAATGAGCTTGGCCTGCGAGAGCTTTTAATCCTTATTTTTAAGAATTTTGGCTTAGGAGAAGATAAATTCTCTCTCCATTACCTAAGAGCCTACCATTTAGTCGATATGCTGAGACAAACAACCGAAGAAGATGTTGAAACAACCCTTCTCAATTCATCTGAATTTATAAAATCAGAAAAAAAGAAGGGAATCTTCTTCTATCAAGTTAAAGTAAGAGGGGAAGAAGAGGAAGAGGTGGAAGCGATTCCAGAAATTCCCCCCGAAGCTGAGCCCGAAGAAAAAGTTGAAGAAGTTCCGCCAGAAGCTCCTCCTGAAGAAATCGTTCCTCTCGCCTTCAAAGAGGAAATAAAAGAAGAGGTAAGAGTGGAAGCACCTGCAGAAGCTCAAAAAATAGAAATAAAAGAACCATCTGAAGTAGAAAAGCCCCTTCCGCCAAAGAGAGAAAAAGAATTAAAGAAAAGGAGACCGAAGATAAAGGCGGAAGGAGAGAAGGTTTTCCGCAGAAGGAAAGGAGAGAAAAGATTTATCGAAGAGCGAATAGAATTGGAAGAGTCTGAACAGGAAGCCTTAGCCGCCATCAAGGCCAAAGAGAAAAAAGAGGAAGAAGAAAGATTAGAACCCCGTCCAAAGGAAAAGAAAAAAGAGTATAAGCCTTTAGTCTCAGAAGAGCCTCTTTTTGGTGTCTTCGCTGAAAAACTTAAAACCGCCTTAGATAAAAAAAAGAAGAAAAAGTAGGCGCACTCACAGAATCTGGTGCGATGGCCCTTTTCTTCGGGTAACCCCTATCTGATCCAACAATTCTAACAGAGGAATGGCATATTTGCGGCTTAAGCCTGTCATTTTTTTAAAGTCTGAAACTGACAACTCTCTCTTGCCGGATTTTTGAATCTTGGAGATAATCTCATCCAGCCAGCAGGAATGGATAATAAACCCATCTTTTCCCTGGACAATTTTCTTCCTCTCGATTAAGAGAGAGAACATCCTATTGAGTTTTTGAGAGGAAAGATGAAACCTTTGGCGTAAATCCTCCAAAGAGACGGAACGAAACTCTCCTTTAAAGCACATCTCTTCCAGTTTCTGTAAAATTCGCTCTTCTTCAGGAAAAAGCCCCCTGCTGAAATCGAAAAGAGCGACCTTTTTATCTAGCCTCTTGATCTTATCCTCTTTCACAAGACGGGTAAGCGCTAAAGAGAGAATCTTCGCCTCCAGGTTAAATCTTTTTCTTATTCTCTCCAATGAGGCCCCTGGTTCTCTTGGATGCTTTTTATGATAGTAAGAAAGAAAAGCCAAAATCTTTTCACAGAAGAAATCAAAGCTCTTCTTTGAAAGAAGAAAAAAAGGCGAAAAAGATAGGATTCTCACTTCCCCCTCCTCCTCCAATTTTTGGCTAAGCCGTAGGAGTTCAGTCCTTTGCAGTGGCGAAAAACTGATGATTTCTCTTTCCCTTATCCCCTGCATTCCCTTTTCCTGGACAAGTGCGAGAAGCATTTTCTTTTCATTACCCTGAAGCTTCTGTAAATAGGCTATTCTTTTTTTTGTCTTTTTTTGGCTTATTTTCTCTGAATTAGGGTTAAGCACTCTCCCTTCACCAATGGAAGCTTTCTCTCCAGACTTCAGAACTTCAAATTTATCCTTCCATCTCAAAATAAGAGGATCGCGAGTGTGAACTCTGACAAAAAATTCGCTCGGCTTTCCTTTTTGAAACCGCTCGTAAAAATAGAAAGAACAGGGAATCATTGATTTCTTGAAAAGAATCAAGGTATCGCACGATTTCGTTTCCCCCTCTTGGAAGAAATTGACTGCCGCATCAAAACAGGAAGTTTTCACTGCCTCTCTTCCTTCTTCTCCGAAGTCAATGTCATATTGATCCTTCTCAGGATAGGGTCAACTGAAACAAGAATCCCTTTCACTCTATCTCCTAATTCGAATCGCCTTCCTGTTCTTCGGCCAATCAGACTCTTTTCTGATTTTTTAATATAATAGTCCCCGCCTAAATCCGTAAAAAAGACAACTGCATCGACACAATAATTATCGAGCTCAACCACCAATCCAGCCTTAGAAATATCAACGATCGTACCTTCAACCTCTTCTCCGAGTTTTTGTTTGAGGAATCGATAGATTCTCCATTCTAAAAGTTCTCTTTCTGCTTTTTCTGCCCTCCGCGCCTGTTGGGAACAGTTGAGAGCCATTGAAGAGAGAGACTGAGATTTTAGCTCTTCTCCTCTCAGTGCTTTTCTTAAGATGCGATGGACGACCAAATCAGGATAGCGCCGAATCGGAGATGTGAAATGCGTATATGCTTTTTTAGCAAGACCGTAATGCCCTCTATTCTCTTCAGAATAGAGGGCTAGCTGAAGGCTTTTAAGCACCTGGAGGTCTATAAATTTCTCCCAAGGCTTTCCTTCAGCCTGGTTCAGAGCCTGCTGCAGATCTTCAGACTTTATCCTTCTCTCCTGAGGAAGATAAATGCAGAAAAGGGCGAGCATCTCTCGAAGCTTCTTCAAATCATCTTCTCTAGGCTTGGGGTGGATTCTGTATATCAATGGGATATTTCTCCCGGAAAGATAGGAAGCCACTGTCTCATTGGCCGCAACCATGAATTCTTCGATAACCTGATGGGCTTTGTTGCGTTCGAAAGGTAAAACAGAGATAAGGGTTCTCTCTTTGTAGACAAGTTCTGGCTCTGTAAGATCGAAATCCAGGCTCCCTTCCCCTTTTCTTTTCCTGTTTAAGATGCAAGCCAGCTCTTTCATCAGCATCAAATCAGGCACAAGTTCGCAAAATTTGCGCCTTTCTTCCTCATCCCCCTCAAATATTTTATAGACAGATCGATAGGTCATCCTGGCTTTGGTCTGAATCAAAGAAGGATGAAACGTCCTCTTCAAAACATTTCCTCCCCTGTCGATCTCAAGTATAACCGAAAAAGTAAGCCTCTCCTCCTTCGGCCTCAAGCTACAGATGTTGTTGGAAAGCTTTTCGGGCAACATGGGAAGAGTACGGTCAGGAAAGTAGACGCTCGTACCTCTTTTATAAGCCTCCTCATCAAGGGAGGAGTCGGGTTGGACATAATGGGAAACATCAGCAATGTGAACTCCGAGAAGAAAGCGTCCGTTACCAAGCTTCTTCACACTCACAGCATCATCAAAATCCTGGGCTGTCTTGCCATCGATAGTTACAGTGATCCAGCTTCTATAATCCATTCTTACTTTTTTTTCCTGAGCAGGAATCTCCGAAGGAATGCTTCTGGCCTCTTCTAAAGCTTTTTGGGAAAAGGAAGAAATTATGTTATATCTACGGATGACCGCTTCTGTATCAACCCCTGACTCATCGGGCATTCCCAGAATATCTGTCAAGCGTTTGGTTTCTCTTTCCGCTTCTACAATCATTCCAGTAATAGGTGAAAAATTTTTTGTAATGATTAGCGGAAATTCTTGCGAAAAAGGGGCCTCTAACGGAAGAAAATAGGGCTTTCCCCAATGTTCTATGAAAAGACCGATGATTCTCTTTTTCCCTTTTTTCAAGATGCGCACGACTCTTCCTTCCGGTTTTCCTTTCTTCCCCCATTTTCTATACAGGATTTCGACAAGATCCCCATCAAGCGCTCCTGCCGAATGTGCAGCTGGAATGAAAATATCCTCCTTGAGTCCTTTATCCGGAGTCACAAATCCGTATCCCTTAGCAGAGGCGACAAATTTTCCTCTCAAAAGATTCGAACGGACAGGAACAAAATATTTGCGTTTTATCCTGAGAACAATTCCCTGGTTTTCCAACCTTTGCAGAGCTCTTTTCAGCTGATGCTTATCTCGGGGTGAAAAATGAAGTTCCCGGACGATCTTCTGGAAACTCATCCCTTCTCTTCTTTTCTTTAGCAGAGAAACAATCTTATGAACCATCGTCTTTATCAATAATAAAAAAGAGAAATGTAAGGTATTTTGTATTTTTCTCTTAAAAGCTTCACCAATTTTATCTTCCAAACTGAAGAAAATTCCGCCTCATTCCTGAATTCATATTCTCTCTTTACTTCGCTTCTGACCTTTTCTTTTTCTTCATTCGGAGAGTTTTTAAAGAGAATCTCCTCGATTTCTTCTTCCAATCGCTCCAGTTCCTCCTCCTTTAAATCCCTCCTGGAAAGCTTTTTCTTAGCAAGAAAATAATTTTCTCTTAAAAAACTTACTTGAGGTGGAATGAACCCCAAGAACTTTTCGATTTCAGCCTTTGCCTTTTCTCTTTTTTCTTCTCTTCCTAACATCATTCCTCTCTCTCCCACTCTTCTTTCCTTATACTGCTCAAACGCCTTTAAAACCTGAAAATTACAGAACAAAAGAGAGAAAATCTTTCCCTTTTTCCCTCGCTTAGACCTGGAATTTTCGAATGATCTCCTTATTCCTTCCAGAACTACTCGAAGAGGAATTCCCATTTTTCCCCATCGGACTATAAGATCGAGCTCTTTCGAAGAAAGAAAAAAAGGCGCTCCTCTCCATTTGAAAAAATGGCGGGCAATTGTCTGAAAATATTGACTTTTATTATTGTTTTTTGTCCTGGCCACTCTTTTTCCTTCTTTACTCCCTGTTTCTTTCATAAATGATCATGAGCCCTTCAAGAACAAGATAGGGCTCATGAAAACGGATAGACCTGATTTCTTGACTGATCGTAGCCGCAAATCCACCAGTAGAGATGACATTGGCTTTACCTCCCAATTCTTTGTTCATCTCCTTAATGATACGAGAAATGAGCCCGATATAACCGAAATATAGACCTGACTGCATGCTGGAGACTGTTGTTCGACCTATCGCTTTACGCGGCTTTTTTATCTCAATGCGTGGCAATTTAGCCGTTTTTAGGTAAAGAGCTTCAGCGGCAATCTGAATTCCCGGAGCTATGGCTCCTCCCAAATACTCGCCCTTTGGAGAAATGGCATCAAAAGTGGTGGCTGTCCCAAAATCCACTATAATGGAAGGACCTCCATATTTGGAAAAGGCCGCTACAGCCGCCACCACTCGATCCGCCCCCACTTCAAGAGGATTTTCATAGAGAATCGGCATTCCGGTCTTCAGGCCGGGGCCGACAATAAGAGCCTTGACCTCAAACAAGCTTCTGGCCAGTTCTTGAAAGACCGGAGTTAGTGGAGGAACAACACTGGAGAGAATGACGGATTTTATTTTTGTTTTGTCCAAACCGGACAAGGAAAGGAGGTTTAAAAAGGTAATTCCATACTCATCGCATGTTTTCTCTTTTTCAGCTTGAATTTTCCAGTGCTTGATCAACCTTTGACTTTTGAAGATGCCGATAACGATACTGGTATTCCCAATGTCCATGGCTAAAAGCATATCACCCCTCCTTTATTTACTTTTAATGGTCTTTATTTGAGCAGAGAAGAAGCACTTTTCTCTCCCCCTTTCTTCAAGGATTAGACCTCCGAAAGAGTCAATCCCTTTGAATATTCCTTCATACACTCTTTTCTCTGTGACCACAGCAATCTTCTTTCCCAAAGGTAATGCTGAATTTTCCTCGAAAGAGCGAATAACTTTTTCTTCTTCTCCTCTTAAAAAAAGCTCATACCAGCCATTCAAAGCCGGCCATAGTCTCGGAAGAATGTCTTTTACCTTGACATCTTCTTCTTTTATAAGCTTTAGTGAAGTGGCCTGTGTGCGAATCTCTGGCGGAAAATCCTCAAGATTATGGCTTATATTGAGCCCTATCCCAAGGATAACATAACCCAGATGATTTCCCATAAAGCCAGTCTCGCACAGAATCCCTCCAAGTTTTTTCTCCTCCCAAATTAAATCATTAGGCCATTTGAGCCGGATCCGGATCCTGAGTGACTCGAAGATAGCTTCTCTCACTGCTAAGCCAGCAACAAGAGGAAGGAGGGATATCGCAGGTTTGGAAGGACGGAGTATCGCAGAAGCGTAAAGCCCCTTCTTCTTTGCCGAATACCAGCTTCTTCCCCTTGTTCCCCTTCCTTTCGTCTGCTCCTCGGCGATAACAACTGTCCCCTCTTCTTCTCCAGCTAGCGCCAGCTCTCTCGCCAGGTCATTAGTAGAGGGACAACTTTTTACCCATCGGATTCTTGTCCCAATCTTCATTATAAAGTAAAAAACGAGATGAAAAATATTTTCCCTTAACTTCCATTATACAAGAGAGAAAATATGTTCAAGGCTCTCTTCCAACTTCCTCTTCTTAGTCTTAAGGCTGCGGAGTCTGACTTTAGTCCTTTGAATGACTTGTTGAGGCGCCCGATTAAGAAAATGTGTGTTATTAAGCCTCTCTTCTATTTTCTTGATTTCCATATCTGTCTTGGAGATCTCCTTTTCAACTCTCTTTTTTTCCTGTTCCAAATCGAAGATTTCCTCATCAAGCGGAATCGCTATTTCCCAAGAACCTGCTATTCCTTTTAAGAGCTTCTTCTCCGAGGAAAAATCATCCCAAATTTCAATCTCCCGAATATTAGCTAAAGTCTTAATATAAATCTGGTGGCGGCGGATAAGTTCCTTTTCCTCTTCCTTCTTCACTTTCAGCAAAAGTTCAATTTTTTTCTTGGGCACAATCCTGTTCTCAGCTCTTATGGTTCGAACTCCAACGATAGCCTCTTGAAGAAGGCTCATTGCAGCCTCCGCCTCTTCGTCTCTAAACTCATCTCTACTCTGAGGAAAGGGAGCTACGGTCAATGATTTCCCGGTTGAAGGGAGGTGTTGCCATATCTCTTCGGTGATAAATGGCATAAAAGGATGAAGAAGTTTTAGTATCTGATCTAATGCTTCAACCAGAACAGCCTGGCTGGTTTTATTTCCCTCCTTGAGAGCAGGCTTCACCAGCTCAATGTACCAATCACAGAATTCATGCCAGATAAAATGGTAGATTTTATCTGCTGCTTCATAAAACTTATATTTCTCTAAAGCCTCATTCAAGTCTCCACTAATCTTAGCCAATCGGCTTCGTATCCACCTGTCAGCCAGTGTCAACTCATCTTCCTTTATTACCATCCTGGCCTCTTCCAAGTTCATCAAAACAAAGCGAGAGGCATTCCAGATCTTGTTGGCAAAAGCCCTATAGCCCGCCATTCTCTCCTCAGAAAGGGAAATATCCATTCCTGGAATGGCCAAAGCCGCCAATGTAAACCTTAAAGCGTCTGTGCCGTATTTTTCGATCATATCAAGGGGATCAATAATATTTCCCTCTGATTTGCTCATCTTTCGTCTCTTAATATCTCTAACCAGTCCGTTGATAAAAACATGGCGAAATGGGATATCTCCAGCAAATTTTAGCCCCATCATGATCATCCGCGCCACCCAGAAAAAGATGATATCAAACCCTGTGGACATAAGATCAGTAGGATAGAAAGTCTTCAGATCCTCGGTCTCCTCAGGCCAACCCATTGGGGCAAAAGGCCAAAGAGCAGAGCTGAACCATGTATCGAGAACGTCTTCATCCTGAACAAGGTTTTCGCTCTGACATTTTTCGCATTCCTTTGGGGCCTCCATAGCCACCATTACATGATAACAATCCTGGCAGTACCAGGCTGGAATCCTGTGCCCCCACCATAGCTGCCGGGAAATACACCAGTCGTGGATATTGTACATCCATTCAAAATATGTCTTTGTCCAGTGAGAAGGAATGAATTGAATTTTTCCCTCCTCCACAACTTTTATAGCTTCTTTGGCTAATGGGGCGACTTTCACGAACCACTGCCAGGAAAGATAGGGTTCAATGATGGTCTGACAGCGGTAGCAATGACCGACGGCGTGCTCATAATCTTCAACCTTTTCGAGCAACCCCATTTCTTTAAGTTTCGTGAGGACCTTGTCTCGACATTCGAATCTGTCCAAACCTTTAAATTCTTCGCCGGCTTCTTCTGTCATCTTGCCAGAGCCATCAATGACTATCACCTGCTCGAGATTATGCTTCTTCCCCAGTTCGAAATCCACTGGATCATGGGCAGGAGTAACCTTAACTGCACCTGTTCCGAATTCCCTCTCCACTTTTTCGTCTGTGATTATGGGAATCACTCTGTTTGCAAGAGGAAGAAGGGCTTTCTTTCCCTGAAACCTCGAGTATCGCTCGTCATCGGGATGGACAGCAACCGCCGTATCTCCCAGCATCGTCTCAGGACGGGTGGTCGCAACCACAATTCTCTTTTCGCTCTCTAAAAGCGGATATTTAATAAAATAAAGCTTTGCCTTTCGCTCTTTGTGCTCTATCTCAATATCTGAAAGCACTGTCCCGCAGTGAGGGCAGCGATTGACTAAATAATAATCTCTATAAATGAGCCCTTCGTTGTAGAGATCAACAAATACGCGCCTGACTGCTTTAGAAAATCCTTCATCCAGTGTAAACCTTTCTCTTGACCAATCCAGAGAAGCCCCGAGCCTTTTCAATTGATGAATGATGATCCCGCCGTATTTTTCTTTCCAATCCCAAGACATCTTAAGGAATTCTTCTCTTCCTATTTTCTCTCTGGTGAGTCCTTTCTCAGTCAGACTCTGCTCAATCACATTGTGGACAGCGATGCTCGCATGGTCTGTCCCAGGAAGCCAAAGGGTATTATAGCCCTGCATCCGCCGCCAGCGAACAATAATATCAGGGAGAGTGAAGCAAAGTGCATGTCCCATATGAAGAGAGCCTGTAACATTGGGGGGAGGAAGAACCATAGAAAATATTTTCTCTGACGAAGGGACTCGAGCAACAAACACTCTTTTTTCAATCCAGAATTTGGACCAGTACTTTTCTACAGGTCGAGGATTATATGCCTTTTCCAGAATATATTTCCTCTTCATTTCCGACTCCAATATCCAAAGAGATAGACTTAATATTTTACCAATCTAGCCAATATTTTTATTCCTCATGACTTCCGCTCCTGTTTTATTTCTTCCAGCTTATTCAGTAACCAAGCTTTGATTTCAGAAAGAAGTTGGGCCTTGATTCTTTTCTCTAATTTCCTCTCCACTTCAAGGAATTCTTGCCTCACAAACGCCTTGATCCCCGGATCAAGCTCTGTCTGGAGTTCAGGACTAGAAATTTCATCCATCTCAAGTACTTCAGGAAGTGTTTGAGGGTCATTTTTCCTCTCGATGATATCTCGCACAAGCTGCGCAAATCTTTCTGAAGCAAACGGAACTTGGACAATCTCATCATAATCAAGCTCAGCAACTCTCTCCCTATCAAGGGGCTCGAAAACTCCCTTGAGCAGAATAAGAGATGTCTTTTTGAACTGTTCCTGACTCTTCAAGTAACGTCCCGCCTCATAGCCGTCCTTAGGGAGGATAGAAAGCCTAAGGAGAACAGCATCCGGGTTTATCTGGCTGAGATGTTCCATTACTTCCTTTCCGTCATCAAATGCATAGATTTCAAATTCTGAATCTGAAAGGGCCATCTTTACAGCTTTCTGAATCGATGGGCTACTGTCAGTCACAATCACTTTATAAACCATTTTGCACTTTAAAATTACAGAAAAGGCTCAGTATTCAATAAAAACTGAGTCTTCTCCCAATAAATTTTCTATATCTTTCGTAAACTCTTCTGAAGGAGAAACTCCTTGAATATCGACTGACTGAACCACCATTCGGTAAGAATGAGGAGTTTCAAGCTCAAAAAGAACCGGACACTCTCCTCGATTTTTTTCTAGAATATTCTTCAAATCTTCAAAGACTGCTTCTTCAATCCCGGGAAGGAAAATTCTCAGCATCACTCTCTTCGCCTGTTTTTGGAAAGCCTCGGATAAGGGCATGAGTTGAAGAAGGTGAACCCTTCGGCTCTCTCCCTCTCCCAAAAATTTCCCTTTGACCCAGACTAAAAGGTCTTCTCTCAGGTGCTCATAATATCTTTTGTAACTATCGGGAAAAACCACGACTTCTATACGGCCACTCAGATCTTCTAAGATAAAGGTAGCCATCCTCTCTTCTTTTTTGGTTTTAAGTGGTCTAAGGGAAGAGATAATTCCGGAAACTCTTATTTCATTGTTAAAATCTTTCTCCTCATCCAATTGACTTATGTAATGAGATACAAGCCGCCTCAGCCGGCTCCCAAATTGAGCTAGAGGATGGCTTGTGATATAGAATCCTAAAGCGTCTTTCTCGTAGGAGAGAAAAAGGCTCTCATCCCATTCCCGCATCCCTTTTATCTCCGCTGAGACAGGAGGAGGCTCGATCTGACTACGGCCAAAAAGGAGATTTTGTTTCGAAGATTTAATTTTTTGAACATCATGAGCATATTCTATCATTCTGTCGACAAGGTGAAAGAGTTGCGACCGTCTCCATCCTAAAGAATCACAAGCTCCTGCTTTTATCAAACTTTCGATCACTTTGCGGTTGATAACCTTGGGACCTGCCTCTTGAAAGATATCAAAAGGAGAAGTGAATTTTCCTCGTTCTCTCCTTGCCTGAAGCAGAGTTCTAACGGCTCCCTCCCCTACGTTCTTTATGGCAGAAAGCCCAAATCGAATATCTCCTTTCGAAACCGTAAAATTGAAATCGCTCTCGTTTATATCGGGAGGGAGAACCTTAATTCCCATTTCTTTACATTCGTGGATGTATTTGACAACTTGAGAGGTAGCTCCTCTTTCTGCTTCAGAAGTAAGGAGAGCCGCCAGAAAATTAACAGGAAAATGAGCTTTTAAATAAGCCGTTCTGTAGGCTAAACAGGCATATGCAGTACTATGCGATTTATTGAAACCGTAGCCCGCAAAATATTTTATTTGATCGAAGATTTTGTTTGCTTTTGCCGCACTTATCTCTTTCCTCTTTGCTCCTTGAACAAATCTCTGCTTTTGGGCTTTCATCGTAGCTGTCTCTTTCTTCCCCATAGCCTTGCGCAGGACATCAGCTTCAGCCAGAGAATACCCTGCCAGTTCGGTAGCGATTTTCATCACCTGTTCTTGATAGACGATGAGTCCCTTCGTCTCCTTCAGAACTGGCTCAAGCTCAGGGAATTCATAGCTGATACGATCCGGATGGTTTTTCCGCTTTATAAATTCATCTGTCATTCCACTTTTTAAAGGCCCCGGTCGGTAAAGAGCATTCAAAGCAATCAAATCACGGAAGCTCTCAGGTTTAAAGTTCCTGAGCAAATCTTTCATCCCAGGACTTTCAAATTGAAAAACCCCATCTGTGTTTCCTGATTTAAATAGCTCAAAAGTCCTTTTATCATCCAGTGGAATATTCTGCAGGTCTAACTGTTGTCCTGAATCTTTCTTAACAAGCTCAGCCGTATCTTGAATCACAGTAAGATTCCGAAGCCCTAACAAATCCATTTTAAGCAATCCAAGGGCCTCAATATCCTGCATCGGGAATTGGGTTGTTATCTCGCCTTTTATCGACTGATAAAGCGGCATGAACTCTACCAGCGGTTTGGGGGCGATAACAATCCCAGCAGCATGGATGGAGGGATGACGAATCTGTCCCTCTAATTTTTGAGCTATGGAGAGGAGGTGGACAATCTTGGTATTCTTGTCTCTCAATTCCTTCAATTGGGGAATATTTTTTAAAGCCCCCTCTATAGTAGCCTCTGGGCCGAAAGGAGGGATCATCTTTGCTATCCTGTCCACTTCAGGCAAAGGGACCTCCAGAGCCCTTCCGACATCTCGGACTGCCTGGCGGGCAGCCATCGTCCCGAAAGTGATAATCTGGCAAACGTTATCTTGACCGTATTTTTGTGTCACATAGGATAAAACCTCATCCCTCCGTCTTCCACAGAAATCAATGTCAATATCGGGCAGACTGATTCTCTCTGGGTTTAGGAACCTTTCAAACAGAAGGTCATACTCAAGGGGATCTATGTCGGTTATTCCTAAACTGTAAGCAAGAAGGCTTCCCGCTGCTGATCCTCTTCCAGGTCCAACTGGAATTTTTTCTGCCTTGGCCATCTGAATAAGATCCCAGACAATCAAAAAATAACCCTCAAAGCCCATCTCTTCAACAAGCTTCACTTCTTTCTCCAGCCTCTCTTCGTATTCACGAAGATCTGGAATTTCGTTCTTTTCACGCTTTTTGTGAAGAAGCTCCATTTTAGCCTGGAATCCCTCCTGTACCACTCGACCAAAATACTCTCTCAAAGAGGTTTCTTCAGGTATTTTGAATCGAGGGAGGAAATATCCTGAAGCAGGAAAATCAAAATGACATTCGGATGCAATCTTGGCTGTATTCTTCAAAGCCTCAGGAATTTCCTTAAAGCGCTCCATCATTTCTGCGCTCGATTTAAAATAGAACTCATTCGAATTAAAACGAATTCTATCCTGATCGGTCACTTTTTTGTTGGTCTGGATGCAAAGGAGGATATCATGGCTTTCAGCATCATCTTTACTCAGAAAGTGGGAGTCATTGGTGACGACCAGAGGAAGATTGAGCCTCCTGGAGAGTGCAACGAGCAAAGGATTTATTTTTTTCTGGTCCTTTAGACCATGATCCTGAATCTCAATATAAAAATCTCCCTTCGGGAAAAAGGATGCATACTCCAAAGCAATCCTTTCCGCTTCTTCCTCCTTTCCTAATCCCAAATAATAACCAATCTCTCCCTTTAAACATCCAGAAAGTCCAACCAGCCCCTCTCTATATTTTGCTAAAAGCTCCTTGTCGATGCGGGGTCTGTAATAAAAGCCTTCTAAATAGCTTTTTGTAATCAGCTGACAAAGGTTCCTGTATCCATTTTCATCTCTAACAAGCACAACCAGGTGAAAATGTATAGGGTCTCCTTTCTTTGTCTTTTTTTCGAAACGGCTTTTAGGAGCTACATAAAGTTCACAACCCAGAATCGGTTTGATACCTCTCTCCTTGGCCCGCCTGAAAAAATTTACTGCCCCGAAAATATTTCCATGATCGGTTAGAGCCAATGCTGGCATTTTGTTTTTCCAGGCAGCCTCAACCAACGATTTTATTTTTATAGCTCCATCCAGAATACTGAACTCTGAATGGTTATGAAGGTGAATAAACGAAGGTTCCATCTTTATCTCTCTATTTTTTTGTTTATTTGAAGAAGAATAACTGATTTAACTATCTAAACTAAATCTGTTTCCCTAGCCTGTCAAGCATTTTGAACATTATCTTGCTTTTATTTGCCCATTTCACTCCCATTCTATCGTGCCAGGAGGTTTTGTTGTAATATCGTAAACAACACGATTAACCCCGTCAACTTCATTGACAATCCGATTCGATATGCTGGCTAAAAGTTTTGGTCGAGCAGGAAACCAATCAGCGGTCATCCCGTCCGCGCTTCGAACAAGCCGCACAACCACAACACTCTGGTAGGTCCTTCGATCTCCCATGACTCCCACTGATTTTACAGGAAGCAAAACAGCAAAAGCTTGCCACAACTTCTCATAGAGACCCGCCCGTTTTATCTCCTCCACGAGAATATCGTCCGCTTCCCTTAAAAGATCGATTCTTTCCGAAGTGACCTCTCCTACAATTCTTACGGCTAATCCAGGCCCTGGAAAAGGATGCTGAGAAATAAGATCCTTTCCCAATCTCAACTGCTCAGCCAGACTCCTCACCTCATCCTTGAAGAGTTCTCTTAGGGGCTCGATAAGTTTGAAGTTTAAAGATGAAGGTAAGCCCCCCACATTATGATGGGATTTGATCTGGGAAGAGGGGCCATTGACAGGATGGCTTTCAATCACATCAGGACAGATGGTTCCTTGAGCCAAGAAATCGACTCTTCCTATCTTCTCTGCTTCTTTTTTAAAAATGCGGATGAAGAGTTCTCCGATGATCTTTCTTTTTTTCTCTGGAGAAGTTATCCCCTTGAGTCTTTCTAAAAACAGCTGCGAAGCATCGACGCCAATAACATTGAGAGCAAGTTGGTTTCGGAATCTTTTCATTAAATCCGGGTAGTGCCCTCTTCTTAAAAGTCCATTGTCAACAAAAAAACAAAAAAGATGATCTTTGATGGCCCTGTGGACAATCAATGCCGTTACAAGGGAATCCACTCCGCCGCTAAGACCGCAGATGACCTTTTTTCTTCCCACTTGCCGACGTATCTCCTCTGTTTTTCTTTCTATAAAAAAATCCATCTTCCATTCTGCTTTCAATCCTGTCTGAGAATAAAGAAAATTCGAAAGGATCTTCTTTCCCTGTTTTGTATGGATAACTTCCGGATGAAATTGGACTCCAAACAATCTCCTCTCTCGCCATTCCATCACCGCTGCAGAGGAGTTGGCTGTCTTTCCTGAGACAATAAAACCAGGCGGGGGTTTTTCTACCCTATCCCCATGGCTCATCCAGACCTGAGTGTCATCCTTGATTCCTGCCAGTAGTCCTCTCCTATCCAGCACTTTCAAGCGAGCAAGCCCATATTCTTTTTGTTGAGAAGGGTAAACTTTTCCCCCTAAAAGATGAGCCATAAGCTGAAGGCCATAACAAATACCCAGGACAGGGCTCCCAATCTTAAAAATCTCGGGGGAGAGAAGAGGGGCATCCTTTTTGTAAACACTCTGGGGCCCACCCGAGAGGACAATAGCCGCAGGGTTTTCTTTTTTTATTCTGGAGGGGGAAAAATCAAAAGGCAAAATTTCTGAATAAATTCCCAACTCCCTTATTTTTCTTGCTATTAGCTGAGTATACTGGGAACCAAAATCAAGGATGAGGACTTTATCCATGCTTCGATTTTAGCAGAGGAGTTGAGTATTGTAAACTGCTTAAAAATTGACTTCACCTCAATAATTTCATATAGTTCTTTTCTACGATGGAATGGGAAAAATTTGCCAAAGAATTAACCGTAGAAACGAATTCAAAGATCCTCCTTTTGGTATTGGATGGCTTGGGTGATCTTCCTGTTCAAGGGAAAACAGCTTTGGAGGCCGCGCGCACGCCACATCTCGATGCACTTGTTTCAAAAGGCGTTTGTGGACTGACAGATCCAGTTTTCATGGGCATCACCCCTGGGAGTGGACCCGCCCATCTAGCCCTTTTCGGCTACAACCCCTGCAAACATCTTTTAGGCCGAGGAGTTTTAGAAGCACTTGGAGTGGGACTTGATATCGAAAAAAAAGATTTAGTTGCCAGGGGTAATTTTGCCACACTAAAAAATGATCTTATTATTGACCGCAGGGCGGGTAGAATCCCAACAAGCGAAAATGAAAATCTCTGTCGAAAGCTCAATAATTCCTTAAAGAGGCAAGAAGAGATAAAAATTGTCCTTTACCCCGGAAAAGAGCATCGATTCGTTGCTAAATTCAGCGGAGAAGGGCTCTCTGATTCTCTATCCGATGCAGACCCTCAAAAAGAAGGAAAGCCCCGATCTTACACCCAGCCCCTTTCTCAAGAGGCCGCAGAGACGGCAAAGATAGTGAACGATTTTCTGGATGAAGCAACAGATATTCTAAGCGATTCCCCCCAAGCCAACACTATCCTTCTAAGAGGATTTTCTAAGCTTCCATCTATCCCAACAATAAGCGAACTCTACAAATTAAAACCTATAGCCATCGCTCATTATCCCATGTACAAGGGATTAGCTAAACTGATCGGAATGAAAATTATTCACCCAGAAAAAGGACTGAAGGCCCTGTTTAAAGCCGTTGAAAAAAACTACAGCGACTATAATTTTTTCTACATCCATGTCAAAAAAACAGATACAGCTGGGGAAGACGGAAATTTTGAAGCTAAAAAAGAAGCCATCGAAGAAGTGGATAGCTTCATGCCTGGTCTTCTTGCCCTTCAGCCTGAAGTGCTGGCGGTGACTTCTGATCATTCCACTCCCTGTCTCCTAAAATCCCATTCCTGGCATCCAAACCCTTTCCTCCTTTACTCTCAAGCCTCCCAACCCGATAAGGTGATGGTTTTTTCGGAAAAAGAGTGCAGCCAGGGCTATTTGGGCCGTTTTCAAGCGGTCTATGCCATGCCTTTGATGTTGGCCCATGCAGGAAAGCTAAAAAAATATGGGGCTTGATGAGAGAGGTCTCACAAGCTACAATATATATAATTCATAGAATTAATACAGTATAAAACGATGAGCAAAAAATTTGTCCAGATGTTTACGATTACTGCTCTTGCTTTCTTATATTTCTCCCTCTCCTCTGAAGGGGAAAATCAAAGAATTGAAATCTACAGTCTCCGCTCTTATACTCATCCTTCCTATACGCGTATTGTTGTCGATATCGGGACCCTAAGAGAATACAGCTTTAACGAACTTCGCGACCCCGATCGCATCTATGTCGATATCTATCAAGCCAAACTGAACCCTATTCTCCATGGAAAAATATTCCTTGTTAAAAATGCATATCTCAGCCAGATACGTATCGCCCAAAAAACAACTTCTACTGTTAGGGTTGTCGTCGACCTTGATTTCCAAAAGGTAAAACGCCATCGTGTTTTCCATCTGTTCGACCCCTTCAGGATCGTCATCGATATCTATCCAGATTCTTCAACCCTTAAAACATCTCCCATAAAGCCTCCTCAACCTCCAAAACCTGCCAAATCCGGCTACAGCATGATTCGCCAGTTGGGTTTGGGAATACAAAGAATTGTCATCGACCCCGGCCATGGAGGAACCGACCCAGGTTGTATCGGGAAAAAAGGCCTTCAAGAAAAAAACATAGTCCTCGATGTCTCCCGCCGTTTGAAAAAACTATTGAGTCAAAATAATGGATTAGAAGTCATCCTGACCAGAGAATCAGATATTTATATTCCTCTCGAAAACAGGACAGTGATCGCCAACCAGAAACAGGCAGATTTATACATATCTATCCATGCCAATGCTCACCGCAGCAAGAAGCGTTCTGGAGTAGAGACCTTTTATCTCAATTTTAGCACGGATCCTTCAGTCAACGAAATAGCTGCTCGAGAAAATGCGACCTCCACCAAAAATATCAGTGAGATGATGGAAATCATCAAAAAGATCGTCAAGAACAGCAAGATCAATGAATCCAAAGAACTCGCCGAAAAAATCCAAAGAAATTTAGTGAAATCTCTCTCTATAAAATACAGGAACGTAAAAGACTTGGGTGTCAAAGGCGCACCTTTTTGGGTCCTTATTGGATTAGAGCAGGTGCCTTCCGTTCTTGTCGAAATCTCTCATCTCAGCAACCTTAAGGAAGAGGCGAGGTTAAAGACTCCTCAATACCGCCAGCAGATTGCCCAAGGAATCTATCAAGGCATCTTTGAATACATTCATTCCTTAGGAAAAGGATAAGCACCCATGAAAAGAAGAGATTTTATAAAAGAGATGACAATAGGAAGTCTTCTTTTCCATCTCAACTCCTCTCTCTTCGCCCAAGAGAAACCCCCCCCCGATTTAGCCCTGATTCAAGGCGACTCTCCCTCCCAGATAACAAAAGAGGCGATTTCCTCCCTGGGTGGAATCAAGCGATTCATCTCCAGAGGAGATGTTGTAGTCGTTAAACCGAACATCGGCTGGGATAGGACACCAAAGCAGGCCGCCTGTACAAATCCTGAAATCGTCAGAGCCCTTGTCGAACTCTGTTTTGAGGGAGGAGCAAAAAAGGTCAAAGTCATCGATAATCCCTGCAACCTAGCCCGAAGGACTTACGCTCGCTCTGGCATTGCTGCTGCTGCCAAAAAAGCAGGGGCAAAGGTTCTCTTTCCCAATCCTCATCGCTTAAAGAAACTTCCTCTTAAAGGAGAATGGCTTAAAGAATGGGAAGTCTACACAGACTTTGTCGAAGCCGACAAAATCATAAATGCCCCGATTGCCAAAACTCATAGCCTCTCAAGGCTCACCCTGGGGATGAAAAACTGGCTTGGTGCTCTTGGAGGAAACCGCAACCAACTCCATCAGGAACTCGACTTGGTTATGATTGATCTTTCCGCCTTTTTCAAGCCATGTCTCACTCTTTTAGACGCCTACAGGATTCTCATCCGCAATGGCCCTCAAGGAGGAAGACTCTCTGACGCAAAACTCTACAAAACTGTGGCCGCGGGTGTGGACTATGTGGCTGTGGATGCCATCGGCGCGACGTTCTTCGATATAAAACCTCAAGAACTCCGCTATCTTCAGCTTGCCCATCAAAAAGGATTTGGAGAAATCAACCTGGAGAAGTTAAACTTTGCAAAAAGGACGATCTAAAAAATACCGAATTATCCAGGCCCTCCGAGTCCTAACTCAAACGATATTTTTTATTCTCTTTTTCTACCTCTTGTTGGAAACTCGTTTCCCAGGAGAGGATTATATCGGGCGGGTGGAAATCTTTTTTCATTTCGACCCCCTCCTTGCAGTGGCCACCATTATAGCCTCTCGCGCAGTTTTTCTCTCTTTCATCTTTTCAGCGATTACTATCATCATCACTTTTGTTTTGGGTCGAGTTGTCTGCGGCTGGGTTTGTCCTCTCGGCTCCATCCATCAGTTCTTCTCTTTTGTCTTTAAAAAGTCGAAACTTCTGCGAGCGAAGAAGAGGCCTGATGGTCCTACTACCTGGAAATACTATATCCTTATATTCATTCTTATCAGTGCTCTCTTCACCCTTGATCTTGTCGGAATCTTTGATCCTTTATCTCTGATCTATCGTTCCTTCGGAGTGAGTCTTCTTCCTGCTCTAAGTCATAGCTTCACCGCCTTCCTTGGCCTTCTTTACCAAATCAACCTTCCTGCCTTTGGTGATAGCCTCTTTCAATTTTTCGAAATATTAGATCTCAACTCTACCTTTACCCAAGGGTTCTTTATCGGGCTCATCTTTATCGGCCTTGTCCTTTTAAATCTCGCCAGAGAAAGACTCTGGTGCCGCTATCTCTGTCCCTTGGGAGCTTTGCTCGGCCTCATTTCAAGATGGAATGTAGTAAAGCTCAGGATAGACCCTCAAAAATGCACAGAGTGCGGGCTCTGCAACATTCATTGCCAAACTGAGGCTCACCCTTTTCCTAATGAGGAATGGAAAAGCTCAGAATGCGATTATTGTTACACATGCAGTACCATCTGTCCCACTAGCGCTATTGGATTCCCTGTGAAATCAGCCCCAGAAAAGATCACAAGAATAGACCTTTCGCGAAGGAAACTCCTCTTCACTTCCATTCTTGGAGTGGTCGCTGTTCCCTTCTTCCGCCTTTCTCCTTCCTCAAGACGTGCCTCACCAAAACTCATTCGACCTCCAGGGGCTCTTCCTGAAGAGAAGTTTTTGCAAAAATGTGTCAGATGCGGGGAATGCATGAAGGTCTGCCCCACTAATGCCCTCCAACCGGCTCTCTCTGAAGCAGGGCCAGAAGGAATCTGGACTCCTATCCTCGTTCCTAAAATTGGCTATTGTGAATATTATTGCTCTCTTTGCTCCCAAGTATGCCCCACAGGAGCCATAAAGGAACTCACTGTGGAAGAAAAAACTCAGGTAACGATAGGAACAGCCTGGGTTAACAAAAACACCTGTATTCCCTATAATATAGGGACTCCCTGCATCGTCTGTGAGGAACACTGTCCCACATCTCCCAAGGCTATAAAACTGGTAAAGACCGATGTTAAACTTCCTGATGGAACCATAAAAACTCCGGTAGCTCCTGTTATCGAGATAGAAATCTGCATCGGGTGTGGGATTTGCGAGACCAAATGCCCGGTGGTTGATGAGCCCGCTATTTATGTTACAAGTGTGGGAGAAAGCCGCTCTGAGAAAAACAGGTTCCTTCTCGATATCCTCAAGCCAGAGGAGCAAGAAAGGGGGAAAAGTATATAACTTAAAGTTAGGCTTTGTCCCAAAGTGACGGGATATAAATTAGGAATAAAAGGTGCAGGGAAATGTCGGAGCGGCATTGAAGATTTAGCCTTCCTGAACCGTTCTTCGAGGGAATCCGACGCTAACTTGGAGGGGGAACAGCTTCGCTTTCCCCCTTCCAACGGTCGCCTCATTCCATGAGGCTCCCTGCCTCCCC
>JAUWYH010000083.1 GCA_030615975.1 Candidatus Aminicenantota bacterium | reverse complement strand
ACTCTAAATAGCTTTTCTTTTAACCAAAAAATGATTATAATTCGGGAAAGTCAAAAAAAAACATTTGGAGGAGTTATTCTCGTCTCTGACAACCGAGCAAGCTTATAATAAGCTCAATTAGGAGGCAGTAATGAAAAGAATTTTAACTCAGATCAAAAAGTTTCAATATTTCTATCCCTACACTGTGGCCATCGTAGGAGCTCAGTCAAAAAATCTCATCAATTATATGGCATGCGCCTGGCATACCGCCCTTTCCTTCGATCCTCCCCTCTTCGGCATACTCATCTCTAAGAAAAGACTCACCCACCAGGTCATCTCTGAAGCGAGAGAATTTACAGTGAACTTTATCGGCGCTGAGAAAGTCAAACTATCAGCCCAAATGGGTAGAAAATCAGGGCACGACACAGATAAAATCAAGGAATTCCAGGTAAAGCTCTCTCCCTCAAAAATCATAAATTCTCCTGTTGTTGAAGAATCTTATGTTTCCTTTGAATGCAAAGTCACCGATATCAGAGCTTACGGAGATCATGATTTGTTTGTTGGAGAAGTGCTTGCCCTCCATGAAGAAGAAAATGCTTTTAGCGAAGAAGGAGTGCTTAATCCAGGAAAAATTCGCCCTCTTCTCTATCTCGGAAGCGATTTCTATATAACCATCAACCCCGACTCTCTTCAACATGTTTTTCCTGACTAAAAGGGGTGATTGAACTGAGCGAAAAGAATTTGAATTAAAATCCAATTTCATTTAAATATAAAGAGAAAAAATATCATGGCTGCGGCAGTAAAAATAGAGGACTTACACAAATCTTTTAAAGTTGGCTTTATTCCCAAGACAAAGAAAATCCTCAGAGGCATCTCCATGACTATTGAGGAAGGTGAAATCTTCGGCTATCTAGGACCAAACGGAGCAGGAAAGACAACTACGCTTAAGTGTATCTTAGGCTTGATTTTCCCCGAAAAAGGAAATATAGAGATTTTCGGCTATCCCTACCTATCCCTTCGAGCTAAAGAGCGAGTTGGCTATCTCCCTGAAAATCCATATTTTTACGATTATCTCACAGCTTCGGAATTTCTCCACTTTTATAGCCAATTATCGCTTATCAAGAAAAAAGAAAAGGAAGAAAAAATACACAGGTTTCTCCGTCTAGTGGGATTAGAAGAGTCAGTAAATCTTCAACTTCGGAAATTTTCTCGTGGGATGCTACAGAGAATAGGCTTAGCTCAGGCTCTCATTCATGATCCCTCTCTCGTTTTTCTGGACGAGCCCCTTGGAAGCCTTGATCCTCTGGGAAGGAAAGAAATAAGAGATATCATTGTCAGACTCAAAGAAGAAGGGAAAACTGTTTTCCTCTGTTCCCATATTCTTCAAGATATCGAAATGATATGCGACCGTGTAGCCATCATTGTCAACGGGGAGATCATCAATCAAGGACAGCTTCAAGATTTGATTTCAGAAAAAATCCATTTTACCGAGATTATCCTCTCTGGAGTGGAAAGCAAAGAACTCGAAGGAGTAGGAGAATCTGTATCCGCTCTTGGAGGAAAGATTCTCCTCAAGGTTATTGAGGAAGAAAAAATTGAAACAGTCCTTCGCATTGTCCAATCAAGAAACGGAAGAATCCACTCTCTCATCCCCAGGACTGAAACCCTGGAGGATCTCTTTGTAGGAATGGTGAAACAAGGATGAAAATAAGAGCAATAGCCTTTAATACATTCAAAGAGGCCATAAGAGATAGAATCCTTTATCTTCTTCTCTTTTTTGCAGCAGCTTGTATTATTTTTTCCCGGCTGCTGGCCCTTTTGACTGTGGGAGATAGAGTCAAAATCATAATGGATGTGGGCCTTGCTTCTCTTTCCCTTTTTGGAGCTATGATGGCCATCCTGATGGGCACTGGCCTGGTCTATAAAGAAATCGATAAAAAAACAATTTATACTCTTCTCTCCAAGCCTATCCATCGTTATCAATTCTTGCTAGGCAAATATTTTGGCCTCATCTTAACTCTGTTTATAATGCTTTTTTTTATGAGTTTTATCTTTCTCACCTTAGTATTTTTACACACTTTCAGGATTGAATGGGAACTTCTGATTGCTATCTTCTACATCTTTGTCGAAGTCTGTCTTTTAACTGCTGTGGCAATGCTTTTTTCCTGTTTTTCGACTCCGATATTGAGCTCAATTTTTTCCCTCTCTTTCTATCTAATAGGCCATTTATCCTGGGGATTGGAAAATTCCATCAACAAAATGAAACCAGGTATCGTAAAAACGCTAACTCAAATTCTTTATGCCTTTATACCAGACTTAGAGAATTTCAATTTCAAAACCGAAGTAGTCCACCACTTACCTATCCCATCCGAGATTTTCCTGTTTTCTGTCCTATACGGAATCTTTTACTCACTTTTTCTTTTATTCTTAGCCATCCTTGTCTTCAGGAAAAGAGACTTTATCTAAGAGCAATGAAAAAAAAAGTTGTTCTCCTCATCCTCATCCTGAGTTTAGGAGCATTCATGAGTTTAAAGGTTAAAATTGACAAAATTTCACGGAAAAAGATTCCTGGATCTTCCATCATATATATCCCTTCGGGGAAATATCTAAAGTTTGCCACTTTTGGCTACTCCTCTCTTCTGGCAGATTTGATCTATCTTTGGTCTATCCAGTATTACAGTGATTATTCTGTTGTCGATAGATTCAAGTATTTAGACCATATCTTCTCGGTCATCGCTGAGTTAGACCATCGCTATTTGGATCCCTACCAGATTGGAGCATTAATCGCCCTCTATGAAGCCAGAGATCTGGATTTAGCCTTGAAAATCCTCGACAGAGGTCTTGAAAAAAATCCAGACCAGTGGATTTTTCCCCTTGAAGCGGGGCACTATGCCCAAATGGCGAAAAAGGATTATAAACTGGCCCAAAAATACTACAAGAAGGCAATGGAGATAAAAGGAGCACCACCCATTACAAAACGTCTCTATGCCAATGCTTCGTTCAAACTCACAGATTATAAAACGGCTTTCGAAACTTGGCAGGAAATCTACCAGACAACAGAAGAGGAGCGAATAAAAAAAATCGCCTCTAACCATCTCTTCCAGGTAAAAGCAGCGATTGATATAAAAACAATTTTTGAAGCGATAGAAAAATTCAGAGAAATATATGACCGAAACCCGGTGGATTTATCTCAGTTGGTAAAGGCTGGTCTCTTGGATTCTTTACCCAAAGACTTGGACGGTCAGGACTACCATTATGATTCCAAGACGGGTGAAGTCAAGACTCAAACAATCCCATGGAAAAGATAATCCTTATTAGCGTCTTCGGCCTTGCCTGGGGAAGTTTCCTCAATGTGGTCATCTATCGCCTTCCTCGAGGAATGAGCCTCATCAAACCTCACTCTTCCTGCCCTCAGTGTCAGAAAAAAATAAAATTCTATGATAATATCCCCCTTGTCTCCTTTTTTCTCCTTAGAGGAAAATGCCGCTACTGCAAAGCAAAAATATCCTTCTACTATCCTCTTGTAGAGCTTTTAACGCCGCTGAGCTTTCTTCTTCTTTTTTTTCAACATTCTTTGAGTTTTTTTTTCCTCGTATCCTCTCTATTTGTCAGCGCTTTGATCGTTTTGGGCTTTATCGATTTTTATCACCAAATTCTCCCTGATGAAATAACCCTCCCTGGATTACTGCTGGCCGTGATCTATTCACTTTTTCGTCAAGACCTAAGCCTGACTCAGGCTCTGGCAGGAGCTGTTGTTGGGGCGGGATTCTTGCTTTTTGTTTACGGTGCTTACTATTTAATGCGTAAAAAAGAAGGCCTGGGCATGGGAGATGTTACGATGATGTTGATGATAGGGGCCTATTTAGGCTGGCGCCAGACTATTTTCATCCTGATCTTGGCTTCATTTGCAGGAGCTTTGGTCGGTGGCTTCTTTATTCTTTTCAAAAAGAAAAATCTCCAATACTCCCTTCCCTTCGGGTCTTTTTTAGCAGCGGCAGCCTTTGCATCTCTCCTCTGGGGAGAGAGAATCATCAGCGCTTATTTTAGCCTGTATAAGGATTTGGCGCCTTAGTTTACCTTTTCATACAAGCCAGAAGAATCAAAGAGAAAAAGGGATGGGTTTATTTGATTATCTTGTATGTTTCCCGCCATGATTTGATTAACAGCCTCGTTTGCCAAGCCACTGGTTGAGCCAATACTTCGCTGGGAGGTTCCTGATTAGCACCATCCGTGGGTTGAGTAAAGCTTTGGATAAAAACTTTTCTTTTCTTCATTGTCTCTTCTTCTTGGGTAATTTCCTGAATTTTTCCTACAGTGACTGCTGATCTTACTTTTTGTTGAGCCTCTAAGAATGAGAGAGGTTCTCCACCTGGACCGAATAGGGCTGAGCCTCCAGCTCCTTCTCCCCAGGCATATCTCGCATATATTTTCCCAGTCCCTTCTAAAGTCTGACATGGGTTTAGGTTTTCTACAGATCCCCACAAGGTGGCAATATAGATCATACGATCGGAGATAACCGGATCAGCCCAAACTTTTTCTCCTTCTCCAAATTCTCCCTTTTTCAGAGCCTCACTAATCCCAAGCTCTGAAGCCAAATCATCACTGCCTAAATACCACTCTACAGCAGGAGAACCATCATCTTTGAGAGCAATAAAAGAATAAGTTACATCACTAGTTGCTTCATCATCTCCTCCTGTTCCAAAATAAAGATAAACGGAGCCATCTGTTGAATTCCTGTGTACGGCTGGTTTTGAAATAATCGGATGATTATATGGATCACGGTAGATAACATCCAAAGACCATTGATCTACGTCTATTTTCCATAATCTCCCTTTTAAATCTCCAAAATATACGGATTCAACATATCCATCTTCATCATAATCCCCTATAGCAGGAGATGCAGGAATGGTATTCTGTATCCCAAAAGGACTATCAGGTTCTGGGTTTTCTGAAATTTCAAAAGACTCTATTATCGTTCCATTTTCAACATCCACCACATAAAAATAATTTCCTATTTCTTCATCTAAATCATTATCATATCCAGAACCGAAAAAGGCCACCCATTTGCCAGTGGAATCCACCTTTCCTATAGCTGGCACAGACCAGGTCTCGCCCATTGTATCATCTGTCAGTTCCCACAATGGCTCGGGATTAAGTGGATCGGTAATATCCAGGGCAAAATAATAATTTTTATGATCTTCTCCCCAGCCCATCCCTTGACCAGAAATAAGAATTGTATGCCAAGCACTTCCAAAATAGACATCACCAATAGCTGGCGTCCCATCAACAAAGAAATGATGCGATAAATACTCTCCACACTCTTGATCAACAATTCTCATCTTTTTGAGTTTAGAGAGCAGATTATGAGGAATGAAGGCCCATAATTCATCCAAAGTCACAGGGTCGAAACAATGGAGCATACCATCATTAGCACCGACTAAAATAACTTCCTTTCTATCAACATTGTTTGATTTAAACGTATCATAACCTGGGTCCATTTTAGCTGGGTTTCGACTGGGGGGTTCTAAAACCAGAGGAGAAGAGTGATTTATATCTCCCAATTTCCATTCTCTATTGTAACCTAAAACAAACTTAATCAGAGTCTCTACCTCTGGACTTTCTTGGCCCAGCCCAAGATAGTCATCTAATCTCTCTTTTTCAGAAACGTTAAAGTCTAATCTATCATTCATTATTCCGTCGCCTTCGGCATCATAGGCAGTAAATACATCTCTTGTATTATAGGCTTTCGCTTCTAAACTTTCCCCTGCATCCATGATGAACGCGGCCCCCACATTCACAATATCTTCAAGTTGAGACTCATTTGTATAGGCTAAGGAAAGAGAAGTGACATTCCAAGATCGAAGATGACCCCTCCATCTTGGGAATTCAAAAGAAGCAGAGTAAAGCACTTCCTCATCACCCTCTCTTTCTGAGTCAATATCAGCCAAAGTGAAAGCGTGAGAAGTCCGTGAATACTCTCTTCTGCTTATATATTTATAATCAAATCTTATCGATAAAATCCTTGGAGTTATAGTTTCATTCTCTGTCTCAAGCACAGCTTCCCACCTGAGAAAAAGACCTGGACTTTCAAAGAAAAATTCTACACTGGGAGTTACTGGTCCCTCCCATTTGGGATTTCCATTTTCATCATTTGAATTTGACAGATAATATTCGATAGATGCCCCTGAGGGGGTTGAATCCTCAGCAAATAAAGTGGCAATCACAATGGCATGCTCAGAAGTTATAAAAGAGCATGGGAGAAGATTTTTAGATTTAACTGTTCCTCTATAAACATATAGAGGATAAACATCATTCATTACAAAATAACAATTCATAGAGTCATTACCATCCGCAATAAAGAAATCAATATCTTCATCATTGTCAAAGTCTCCTGCTGCTCCTGAATCTAAGTCACCGGATGAAGAAAGCTGAGAGCCATCATCAGGAAGCGGATGCCGAGTGAAATAACCTGTACCATCATTTTCATACCAAAACACATATCCACCTGGTCGATTAGTAATATGGCCATCTGTCGCCATAACAAAATCCATGTCTCCATCACCTTCTAAATCTCCCTCTCTAAGGAGTGTGCAAGAGCCTCGGTTTTTTTGAATTTCTATTTCCCGATTTGCGTCTTTTTCAAAGTTACCCAGACCGTCATTTCTATAAAAATACAAATCCCTCGAATTCGCTGAGCCAACAATAAAATCAATATCTCCATCTTTATCAAAATCTCCAGGGGCGACAGCACAAACTCCATATTTCTTCCATATATAAGGAACAATATCTGTTTCTGATCTGGAAAAATTTCCGCCTCCATCATTATAAAATATGACCA
>JAUWYH010000150.1 GCA_030615975.1 Candidatus Aminicenantota bacterium | reverse complement strand
GTAGGCTCGAATTCAGAGAAGTAAGAGCGGCAATTGTCATCCTTCTTTTGTTAATATTCGGGACAGGATATGTTCTTTTTAAGATCTCATCTGATGTTCAGCCCCAGTTAATGGTTTCGCTCCTGCTCATCGGTCTCTTCCTAGGATTAGGGTATACTCTCCCTCCTCTCAAGTTCTCCTACCGGGGAATAGGCGAAATCGTAGTGGCTGTCACTTTCAGTCCCTACTTGATTCTCTGCGGCTACACGTTTCAGAGCGGAGCGTGGAAAGATCCTTGGCCTTGGCTCATAAGCCTCCCACTTTTGTGTGCTATCTTTTCTGCCATAACGCTTTCAGGTGTGCCTGATTACCTGGCAGACCGGGCAGCTCAAAAAAGAACACTCGCTGTAATTTTCGGACAGCGTTCTGCCGTAATACTCTGTGTCATTAGCATTTCCGCGGCTGCACTCTCCTGGATAGCGCTCTACTATTTCAAGATACTAAAAGGGTGGCCGGTTGTTTCCATATTCATTGTTCTCGTTCATGTTTCTCTTCTATTGATCCTTCTCTTCAAGCTTATCCGTTCGGATCATTTCGACCGGAAAATTAACAGGGAAATGGTACCGACCCTGTCATATATGCTATGGTTTGGCCTGATTCCATTCCTTTCATTGATAGTGTGATGAAGAGAAAATTGAATTGCCTGAGTAGTGCCGTGGTTTTCTTCTGCATTCCTTTTATTATCCTCTCTGTATGCATGCTTTCTGACCAACCTGTCACAAATGCTGAAAACAACTTCCAAAAGATAGAAAAATATCGTTACGAAGCGGTGCCTGAGGGAAGCCAGGAGGCATCACGAAAAAAGTCTATCGAGATGGACATTAGCCGCGCTGATTCTCAGACGACCTTCACCATGAAATCCGTCTCCGCCAAGGAAGTGGAATACATAAGGCTGGAGCTGGATGCGGACCACGATTTTGTATCAGGCGTCAGAAATATCACCTATCCTTCCGGAAAACTCAAGTCGGAAGGCTCCATATGGAGAAATCAACAGACTGTGTATGTTAAGCAAGTCTCGGGAAAGAAACAGAAAATACGAGAATATGACTTACCAGAGGATAAACCCCTCGTTGTGGACGGCAGCCTTCTTCTTCTGCTCAGATCCTTTCCTTTCGGGCAAAACAGGGAATGGAAGTTATTCATGGTGGATTTCTCTCAGAGCTCTGTTTCCGGCGTCGTTCGACAGACAGGAGTGGAGACTATTCGCGTCAGAGCCGGAGAATTTGAATGTTACCGCATGGAATTAATCGTTCATGCCTTCATTTTCCGCCCCAAGATTACCTACTGGATCTCAAAGATGGAGCCCCATTTTCTGGTGAAGCACCGGGGGAAGATCGGGCCTCTTACCCGGACCTACATTACTCAATTGGTATCGATAGATTAACATAAGCGGAGCTATTTCAGAAGGTTAACCTGCACCGGATTGTTGAAAAAATAGACTGCGGGGATAATCCCGCAGAGCACAGTTGTGGTAGCCGACATCCCCATGATATTGATCATTTTCATCCCTGCAGGTATTTCATAGGCGTTGAGGTTCTTCAATATCACTCCTCCTGTCAACAGAGGGAAGATAGAAATAGCTATGGAATATTTTAGAGGCAGAATGCCGAACAGGACAAGACCAAAGCAGAAAATCACACAAAGCAACAGGACAAGCGCAGAAAGAATCATGACATTCTTGGCTCGCAGGAGCACAGAGATGGATCTTTTCCCAGCTTCCCTGTCTGCATCTGTATCCGGTATTTGAGTCAAGCACAACGTCACAAAAACTGACAGCGAGATTGGCAGGGATAAAAGATAGAATCGAAATCCTGACGCGACCTGATCCACGGCGGGATTCTCGACCTGGGATACCAATCCAACCAACATCATGGGAACTCCATAGCCGACGAAAGCAACTATCTCACCCAATCCGATCCTCGAAAACCGGAGGGGATAAAAACTGTATTCCAGCCCCAGAAAGAGGCCGACAGCTGTTCCCAGAAAAAGCAGCCAGTGATAGCCAAACTGAAGAACCAGCAGGGCAGCTAGAATCAGACCGAGCCAGGATGTGATGACCCAACCCCAATTCAAGGTCCTCTTGGTGATCAAGCCTTCGGCCATGAGCCCGGTCCCTCCGTTGAACATGGTGCGGTTGACATTGATCACATCCGTCTTCTCGTCGGCGACTTCGTTGGAGAAGGATACTGCAGCGTGGCACATAAACCCCAAGAAGATCGCAATCAAAAATCCTCCCCAGTTGAAATCCCGATCGATCGAAGATCCGATGGCGCTCCCCAAAAGAACTGAACCGAAGACAAATGAAAAGAGAGGTAACCTCGCGGCTCTTATCAATGTAGCTATCCTTTTTTTCGCCTTTGTCAAAAGAGTATCAGGACGGGCGAATGCCTCACCAGCAGTTTCTGCCCTCTTAATCCACTTTTTTCTTTTTTCCTCCGTAGAAGTCAACACAGATCCGAAAAGTATAAACTTGGAGTCCTTGATTCCGCTTAACTTCAAGACTCCCCTAATGACAGATTTAAAACCCAAGGAAGTCTTGGAAAATCTGGCCAGTAAAGAGGGCGTGTCGCAGGTACCGATCAGGATCGCTTTTTTGTTTTTCAGCAGGCCAACCGGAATGGCCGCCTGGTTATATTGGAAAGCGAAGTGTTCTGTAAAGATCCGATCAAAATACCCTTTCAGCATGGCCGGGATATTGGCCCACCAGAGCGGTGTCACAAAGACAATCCCGTCTGCCCACACAACATTCCCCTTCATCTCTACGGTTGCTTGATCCTTGTCGTTTTCCTCGATGTCATGAAGCAGAGGATCGAATTGTTCCTTGTAGAGATCCTGAACCCTGATTTCTGCTGCAGTGTTGGATTTCTTCAGGCCCCTTATTACAGCTTCCTTGAGAGCGTTGCCAAGGCTCTCTCCCTTTGGATGAGAGAATACAACCAGAAAATTCTTTTTAGTGGATCTGGCATCTTTTTCTACCATTAGCACTTCCTAGCCTTTGTCTGCTTCCCTTTTCAATCACTCTTTCAAATGGCAACGAATGCAGTTTTCCCTGTTGAGCATAGCTCTGGGAGCGATAGGCACCCCGTCTTTTCCATCTCGATGACATTCCAAACACTGATTCTCGGTCATTTCTCTGGCATCCAGATGAACTCCTTCGGCAATAAATTTTGGAGCAAAGAGGCCTGCACCTGTAACACAAGCACCAGAGAAACAAACTAGTGCTATAACTACATAAAAGTAAAAAGGTGCGGCTCTCTTGTTTTGAAAAAGGGGAGGGTTCTCCTTATTTTCCAATCATTCCTCCTCCTCCAAAAGAGGATGGTCCTTTTATTCTTATACTAATAATGCTAGCACAATAAAAAGTGGATAAAAAGAAAAAAAATGATATAGCGTACACTATAGGTTAAGCTTTCCAGTTTTGAACAAAATCCAGCACGTTGCTGAAAAATCAATTATTCATTCATATCGCAGCGAATCGACAGGATTGGCTGTGGCGGTTTGCAGTGATTTATGGATTCATCGGCAGTTCCTGGGTCCACGTTCAAGAAACACCATGAAATCGCAAAAGGACTCTTATCAGAGGATGATACCCTTTTTGCAGAAATTCTTTTCAATCCTTATTCTCTCTCTCAGTTGGAAGAAGTAACTAACAAGCTTGAATTTCTTAAACATGTTATTCGACAAAGAGATTTTGATGAAGCAGGAAAATTTTTTAATCGCTTGAGGAAAAATATATAAAAAATAAGGTTCTTCCGGGTTTTCAGTCGGAAGAACCTTTTTTTCTATGGCGCTTCTTTGGCAATAACACTCTGAATGTGCTCCCTTTTCCCAGCTCACTTTGAACTTTAAGGCTGCCATGGTGAGCGTCAACAATCTCTTTCACTATTGCCAATCCAAGTCCTGTCCCTCCTATTTTATATGATTTAGCATTCGGAGCCCGATAAAATTCACCAAAAATCTTGGGCAAATCTTCTGAAACGATACCGATGCCCGTATCTGATATGTCTATTTCAATAAAACCTCTTTTCTGTTTCGCCGATACATTGATCGCACCATGCTCTTGAGTGTATTTTACAGCATTATTTAACAAATTGGAGAATACTTCATTAAGGGCTCCTCGATCAGCCAATACTTGGGGAAAATCCAAAGGAATCTGAAAATCTATCACGATATTTTTCTTTTGGGCTTGATCTTGTATATCATCAATGACCTTTTGCATAATGTCTTCCAACTGCACAGGCTCCATATGATAAACAGCTTTGGTGGATTTGCGATAAGAGAGTAATAAAATATCATCGAGCAGTTCCAATAACATAGAGCTTCTCCTTTCTGC
>JAUWYH010000157.1 GCA_030615975.1 Candidatus Aminicenantota bacterium | reverse complement strand
AAAATTTTAAGCATGTTTATGTTATATATTTGACTTTCGTTAGTGTCGATACATAAAAAACCGATTCCCTGGCTTCCCCTGGGCCGCTACGTCGCTTAACCATTATTATGTAAACTCTTTGAAAATGTTATTTTTTTGTTTTCTTGCACTTACAGGATACAGTTGCAAACGGGATATTTATTGTAAACTTTCTTGAATCCCTCCCAAAATACCTTGAAAAATGGGGATTATTTCCCACTGAGGCTCATTTTTCAACGCATTTTGGACTCTTGTATCGCGTTGCGTTCTTGCTGTGAACGGAAACAAATTGATAATTTTTCGTTGCTTTTTTTATTTTGGATTTTTATTTATTATTTTTCTGTGATTTAATTCCAAGCAAATCTTTTAAAGCTTCATCTATTTCAAAAGGATAAAGAGATATTGCTATATAAGATATTTTTTTAAATACCGAGCGGTGTGGGATTTTTTTGATTTGATGATTTCCTCAGGCGGGCCCTGAACCACAATTTCGCCTCCCTCCTCACCTCCCTCCGGACCCAAATCAATGACATGATCGGCACATTTGATTACATCCAGGTTGTGTTCGATGACCGCAACCGTATGCCCTTCCTCGACTAACTTCTGAAAACAGCGAAGGAGGACAGAGACATCATCAGGATGAAGACCGATAGTGGGTTCATCAAAAAGATAGAGAATTTTCTTCTTTCTCTGGTGGACAAGATGATAAGCCAGCTTTATTCTCTGCGATTCTCCTCCAGATAGAGTTGTGGTAGGTTGTCCCAGTTTTAAGTATCCCAAGCCGACTTCAATAAGAGGCGCTAATTTCCCCCTTATTTTTGGCCTTTCTGAGAAAAAATCACAGGCCTCTGGGACACTCATATTCAATACTTCATCAATATTCTTGCCTTTATATTTGACTTCGAGAATTTCGCTCTTAAAGCGTTTACCTTTGCATGCCTCACAGGTTAAAACCACATCTGAGAGAAACTGCATTTCCACGATCTGTTGACCAGCCCCCTTGCAATCTTCGCATCTTCCACCTGAGGTGTTGAAAGAAAAGAAACCCGGTTTGTATCCTAAAGCTCTGGCTTCTCTTGTCTGGCTGAATATCTCACGTATTTCATCCATGGCCTTGGTGTATGTTGCAGGAATGGAACGGGGTGTAGTGCTGAGAGGGGATTGATCGACCATGATGATTTTATCGATGAGCTCAATTCCTTTTATTTCCTTAAATCCTTCTTTTTCCTGCCCCAGCCATCCCTGATAAAGAACATTGTAGAGCAAAGTGCTTTTTCCTGAGCCAGAAACTCCTGTGATGCAGGAGAATGCCTTAAGAGGAATTTTGATGTTGAGATGCCTTAAATTATGCTTGTGGACATCCTTTATTTCAATAAATTGAGAAAGGAGCCTTCTTTTTTCAGGGACTTTTATCTTTTTTTCTTTCCTCATGTATTGGGCAGTGAGAGAATGGGAAATCTTTAAGAATTCCACCATCGGGCCCGAAAAGATGACCTTGCCACCAGCGTCTCCTGCCCATGGGCCTAAATCAATCAGATAGTCGGCTGATTTTATGATTTCCGGGTCATGCTCGACCACCATCACTGTGTTTCCGATCTCTTTTAATGATTGGAGGATCTTGATCAAGCGATGGTTGTCGCGTGCGTGAAGGCCGATACTAGGTTCATCCAGGACAAAAAGTGTCCCCACCAGAGAAGAACTCAGGGCAGCAGCCAGGTTTATCCTCTGGGCTTCCCCCCCGCTCAAAGTGAAAGTCATGCGGTTTAAAGTGATGTAATCAAGGCCAACCTCTAAGAGAAAATTCAGCCGGTTCTGGATTTCAAAGATTAATTTTTCAGCTACTTGTTTTTGAAAAGGCGTCAGGGTTCGAGCAAGCTTTTTAAAAAATTCATTGGCTTCCTGGACTGTCATCTGGACGACCTTACCGATAGAAAGCCCTTCGATCTTGACGCTTATCGCCTGGGGATTGAGCCTCATCTGCTGGCATGCTGGGCACGGTATATATTTTCGGTAGCGGCTGATAAAAACCCTGACCTGGACTTTGTATTTTTTAGTCTGAAGCCATTCAAAAAAACCTTTGATCCCGTAATAGCCATCGCCTCCATCGAGGATAAACTTTTTCTCCTTTTCTTCTAAATCCTTGAAGGGAATATCTGTGGGAATTCCTCTTTGCCCTGCTTCATAAATCATTTCATCCATCATTCCCCGCGAGACAGGCTTTGTCCATGGCTCTACAGCGCCTTCTTCAAGCGTTTTGGTTTTATCTGGAATGATTTTATCTTCATCCAGTACGGCCAAGTCTCCAAATCCATGGCAAGTTGGGCATGCCCCTTGAGGACTGTTAAAAGAAAAAAGATTGGGATAGGGTTCTTCATAAAGGATCTGGCATCTTTTACACTCGAGGTTGTCGGAAAAAATAAACTCTTTGTGTTTATCTGTCCGGACTTTCATCTTTCCGTCGCCTTTTTTTAAAGCCAACTCCAGGGAATCAACTAATCTTTCTCTTTCTTCTTTCTCAAGGCTCATCCTGTCCACAAGGACATCTATGTTTTTTTTCTTTCCAATCTTAACCTCATCAAGATTTAAAATTTTGTCGTTTTGAATAATTCGGAAAAAACCGTCTTTTTTAAGAGCCCCCAAGCCTCTCTTCAAAGGCCAGTAGAATGAAATCCATATTTTTGTTTGAGGAGGAAGCTTGAAGAGGGTCTCGACAATGGAATCGATAGTGTCACGCTTTACAGGTTGTCCGCACTTAAGACAGTGGACAATTCCTATTCGTGCATAAAAGACTCTTAAAAAGTCATAAATTTCGGTGACTGTAGCTACAGTAGAGCGCGGGTTTTTGGTAACAGCCTTTTGTTGAATGGCGATGGCTGGAGTAATCCCTTCGATAATGTCAGCATCGGGTTTCTCCATCCTTTCCAGGAATTGGCGGGCGTAGGCAGAGAGGGACTCTATATAGCGGCGCTGTCCTTCGGCGTAGAGGGTGTCAAAGGCAAGAGAGGATTTACCCGAGCCTGATACTCCTGTAACGATTATGAGTTTATTCAGGGGAATATCAAGATTGATATTTTTTAAGTTGTGAACTCTGACTCCTCTGAGAACGATTTTCTCTTTCATTTAATCATTTTTCCTCTTGATGATTGAGCTGTTGAATTTTCTTAGGGAGTTGAAGTTCTACAGGATTCTGCCTCCCGTGATAATTTGATTTGTTCTTCTAGTATTCTATAATGTTTTTTGTTTTATTGTTGGGTTTGATAAATTAAACCCCTGTAAAGGCCCGTTATGGGAACGGGCCCTACATTTTTGTCTTACCATCAACAATTTTTTTTATGATTCTAATATTATAAATATTATGAACTGTTCTTACATTTTCTTCATATGTCTAATATTATAAATATTATGATTTGAGGATAAAAGGATTTTCTTTGCTGTTTACTCCTTACTCTTTACTTAGTTATCATTTTTTTTCTTTTGATTTGATATAATGGGCGAGATTTAAGATAAGGAGGCTTTGATGCAAAAAGGGACAAAATACGCTTTAATCCTTGGGACTATTCCGTATGATGGTGCTTGCCGTTGCTATGGAGTCTGTCAATTTTTCCCAGGCGTGGTTCTGGGATTATTCTGGAAGCGGGTGACAAAGGCCGGAGTTTTCTCCGGGTTAATTTTAGGAATTGGCATTGTTGTTTTCCTTATCCTTGGAGGAAGAGATCCTTTCCTGGGGATGAATGCAGGGTTTGTGGGCCTTGTTGCTAATGGCATAATCACTGTCATAGTAAGCCTTAAGACAAAGCCTTCTAAAGGAGGATTTGAATGATAGAAAAATTAAAAAAGGACATTGAAGTCTTAACCAATCAACTCATCGAATGGCGGCGTGACTTTCATCGGCATCCAGAGATCGCATATCAGGAACACAGGACTTCCTCTGTTATTCGCAAGTTCCTGGAAGGTCTTGGCATTCCTGTGACATCTTTTGCAAAGACAGGTTTGAGGGGAATTCTGGAAGGCAAGCCTGGAGGAAAGACTGTAGCATTAAGGGCTGATATGGATGCC
>JAUWYH010000008.1 GCA_030615975.1 Candidatus Aminicenantota bacterium | reverse complement strand
ACGATTGACTTCACTCCTCCCGAACAGAATATTTTTCCCGTTTCCTCATCGAGTATCATTTCTTCTGCTGTTAATATCTTTCTCTCTTGCCACATTTTTATCCTCTTTTTAAAAAGAAAACGTTTTTGCTCTTCAGAATATCTCATTTCTTGGGCTGTGATAAAAACTGGCTGTTCTCTTGAGAAAAAACCGATAGATTTTCCTTCTCCTCTTTGAAGTTGTAAAGCCGCTTTCACATTTCCCTTTAATTCTAAATTATTGTTATCAAGAAAAATAAGTATCTCGTCTGCATAAATCTCACTGTCCTTAAGAAGAATTCGAGGTTTAAGATCTTTCTTTCCTCTAATATTAAGGACGTCGGCTTCGCCTGTTATTGTCATTGTCTCTCCTTCAATCACCCTTGTAGGCTCATTCTCTTCTCCTTGCTCAGTGATTATTGCTTTTCTCATTAAATGGAACTCCCTCAATTTCCCTTTGCGACTAAGTACAAATTTAAGGAACTCTCCCTGGATCAAAGAAAATCCTCCATCAGAAGAAATAAATTTAAAATCACATCCTCCACTTGCTTCCAATGAGTGGATTTGAGGAATATCCCCAAATCCTTTAATCTCTATCTCATCTGCCTTAATCTCTCGTTTCGTCCCAGAAGGAATTAGTGAAGTTCTACTCTGTGAAATCACCTTTTCTTTTTCGAAAATTGAGACTTTGGCTCTACCTTTTAAAAACAAAGTTTTCATTTGTTGTTCGTTTACGAACAACTCAAATTTTACAGAATCAGCCCAGGCACGACTTTGTCCATGAGTGATACGGACTTCTCCCTCCACAGTACCATACTTCCTTCTCCGGCTATAATCCAATCTCTCTCCCCTGACTTCTACTGGAAAAGAAGTCTCCACACGAGGTTTTATTTTAAGATATATGTTATCTCGAAGCTCGAGTTTTTCTTTCTTAATCGAGTAAACCATCTCTCTTGCCCAACCAGAAAGAGATGGGGAAAAAAATCGGACCCCTTTGTCGCTTTCGAAAACATCTCTTTTGCTGTCGTAGTCCAAAGAAGAAGATTCGATTAGGATGTCTTTGAATTTTACTCTTGCCTTCCCTGATAGCAAAAAATGATTCCAATCCTCATCATAGATAATCTCATCTCCATAAATGAAAACATCCCTTCCTTCGCTTTTTTTAAAAAAAACAACTTCAACATTTCCTTCTAAGTGATATTTTTGGTCTTCTCCCATATAATGCGTATCTGCTCTAATCTTAAAATGCCCTTTTTCTCCTTTGACCTCGAAAAACTCTATTTCCTCTTTTTTTCCGACTTTTCGGGAAGTTATTTCCTCTTTCTCTATGTGAACTTTTGGCTTCTTCCTTGATTGGGTTATAAAATTCCATCCAACCAGAAAAATGATGATAAAAAGAAAAGCAGCTATCGAAAGCCTGATCGTCCTTCGTAGATTAATTTTTGTTTTTGCCATATTACAAATTTCAGATTTTTATATCCTCAACAGAAAGCGAAAGTTTCTCCTCCCCTAAATATTGAGAAAAATGAAAGGAGTAGGCAAGATCTATTTTCTTTCCCTTCTGGATAATTTCTACCCAATCTCCTCTTCCCCAACCTAAAGCCTCAAGAATTCTGCCATTTTGCATCACTAGAAATTTACTATGTTTGCCATGAATTTTCTGTGGATCAGATATGACTTCTACTTTTTCAGTCAAGAAGATCGGCTTGGGATTTCCAATCCCGAATGGAGATAGAAGAGAATATTTTTCGATAAAATGGATATTGATGTCTGTAAAATCAATCTTTGCATCAATATATATCTTTTTTTTTAAAAGTTTCTCTGTCAATCTTGAATGAGCAAATTCATTTATGGCCTCTTTCAAAAAAAACATTTTTTCTCTCTCTACCTCACAGCCAACAGCCAAAGTGTGCCCTCCAAAGTTAAGGAAAAAATCCTTACATCTATCCAGACATTCAATCAACGAAAACTCTCTTATGCTTCTTCCAGAACCAAAGGCCCTACCATCTTCATAGGAAAAAAGAAGAACAGGCCGGTGAAAGACATCTTTGATTTTTGAAGCGACTATACCTATAACTCCACGATGCCATTCCTCACAACCCATAATAAGAAATTTGTAGCGTTTATCAAGAGCCCTTTTCCTTATATGTCTTAGCGCTTGGTCATAAACTCTCTCCTCTATTCTCTGCCTCTTTGAATTCAGCGAATCAAGACGATAGACTAACTCTTCCGCTTTCTGAGGAGACTCTGAAAAGAATAGCTCCACAGCCAGATCAGCCATCCCCATCCTTCCTGCAGCATTAATCCTCGGCCCTATCCGAAAGCCAACATCACCGACAGACACCTCTCTCCCGTCTAACCCACACACTTCCAAAAGGCTTATCAATCCTTTGTTAGAAACACTTTCGAGGCTTTTGAGTCCAAACCTAACAAAGAGCCTGTTCTCGCCTCTCAATTCTGCAATATCAGCTATCGTTCCTATAGAAACCATTTTTAAATAATGGGAAAGGAAAGAAGATTTCTTCTCTATTTCTATAAGGGCTTGAATCAATTTGAATACGACACCAATGCCGGCTAATCTCCTATCAGGATATCCTGAGCTAAGGAGGACAGGATCCAAGATGGCCAAGGCTTCGGGAAGGGTAGGACCTGGCTGATGATGATCGGTTATGATGACATCAATCCCTTTCATCTTTGCTCTTTTAACAAAGGCATTTGCTTTTATTCCACAGTCTACACTCATCACCAGATTGGCATTTCTTTCAACAGCAATGTCTATATATTTCTCTTTTATGCCATACCCTTCTTTCAGTCTATTCGGGATAAAATAATTGACCTCTGCTCCTAAAGATTCAAGGGCCCTGGTGAGAATAACAACAGAAAGAATACCATCCACATCGTAGTCGCCAAAAATCAGGATTCTTTCTCTTCTTGAAATAGCTCTCTTCACTCTTTCCACAGCTTCCTTCATTCCTTTCATTAAATAAGGATCATGTAGGTCATCCAGTGTTCCGAAGAGAAATTTATGAGCAACATACGGATCATAAATTTTTCGATTCACTAATATCTGAGCAATTTCTGGAGGAATTCCAAGCTCAGCCGAAAGTCTCTTCGCCTCCTTCCTCGGAGATGCCATGATCCATACAGATTCACACATAGCTGTTCTAAATTTAACATAATCAACTCTAATCCACAATGAGACTGTGCGATTGACTTTAAAAAGCATCAAAAATATAATTGTCTTGTTGTGACCGGAAATCTCAAAGAAAAATTATCAAAAACTAGAGAAACATTTAAAGAAAAATTCAATGAATTTCTGCGAAGCGACAGGAGTCGAGAGGAAATTCTTGAGGAGCTTTCCGAATCTATGATTTTAGCTGACGTAGGAGTCACTTCTACAGAAAAAATCATAAATTCAATCAGACAAAAAAGCAAAAAAAATGACTCTTTTCTTATCATAAAAAGGTTATTAGAAGAAGAACTCATCAGAATGCTCTCTCAATTCTCTTTTGATTTTAATTTTAATCCTTCATGTTCAGTTATCATGTTTGTAGGCGTTAACGGCGGCGGAAAAACAACCTCCTTGGCCAAATTGGCTTACTACTTTAGAGAGCAAGGAAAGAATGTATTGATGGTTGCGGCTGATACTTTTAGAGCCGCCGCCCAAGAACAACTCTTGTTATGGGGAAAAAGATTGAATATTCCTGTTATAAAGGGCCAGTATGGAGCAGACCCAGCCTCTGTTATTTATGATGCTCTTCAATCCTTCAAGTCTCGTTCATACCAACTCCTTCTTGTCGATACTGCCGGCAGAATTCACACCAACATCAACCTCATGAACGAACTGGAAAAGATTAGAAGGGTTATCTCGAGGCAAATCGAAGGTGCCCCTCATGATATTTTCCTGGTGCTCGATTCGAGCATCGGTCAAAACGCTTTGGTTCAAGCTAAAGAGTTTCTTAAATTCTCAGGGATAACTGGAATTTTTCTCACCAAACTGGATGGAACAGCAAAGGGAGGAAGTGTTATCAGCGTAGTCGAAGAACTGAAGCTTCCGATTAAGTTCGTTGGCATTGGGGAGATGGAAAAGGACATGCTTCATTTTTCTCCCCACGAATTCGTCAAGGCTCTTCTTTCATGAAAAACCTTAAAGATATTTTCTATCTCGAAATGGCCTATGCTTTAGCTGAGAAAGCGAAAGGATGGGCAAGTCCAAATCCCTATGTGGGTGCAGTTGTTGTTAAAAAAGATGTTATCGCCGGGTATGGCTACCATGAAAGGCCTGGGAAACCCCATGCCGAGGTTCTTGCCTTCCAAAGAGCAGGTTCTCTCTCTCAAAACAGCACAGCATACATCACCCTCGAGCCCTGTGTTCATTGGGGAAGGACACCCCCATGTGTGGATACTATCCTTCAGGCAAAACCGAAAAAGGTTGTTATTTCCGCTCTCGACCCTAACCCTCTCGTCTATAAAAAAGGAATAAAGAAAATAAGAGAGGCTGGCATAGAAGTTTCCTTAGGCTTTCTAGAAGAGAAAAACAAGCACCTAAACGAAACTTATATAAAGTACATCACAAAAAAGATTCCCTATATCGTGGCTAAGGTGGCTGTGAGTCTCGATGGCAAAATAGCCACCAAGAAATTCTCCTCTCAGTGGATTTCATCTTCAAAAACGAGAGAATACATTCATCTTTTAAGAGGAGAGTTTGATGCTGTCATGATCGGTATTAACACACTTCTCAAAGACGATCCCCATCTGACTGTCCGCCATCCAAATTGGGGACAAAAACGCCTTGCCCGGATTATTCTCGACTCCCACCTTCGTTTTCCTTTGAGGGCCAATATTCTCAACACCCTCTCCCAAGGAAAGATCTTTGTCTTCACTCTCCCCCAATCTTCTCAAAAAAAAGCAGAAGCTCTGAGAAAAAAAGGCATAGAAGTTGTTTTTCTTCCTAGCTCCGCGTCCAAGATCGATTTAGAAAAAGTTCTTTTCTGGTTAGGAAAACAACAAATATCAAGCGTATTGGTGGAAGGAGGAGCTCTTCTCTTAACATCCTTGCTTGAAGAAAAATTGGTGGATAAGATTTTTATAACCATCTCTCCCAGATTGATCGGAGGAAAAAATGCTCCTTCTTTTCTTCAAGGAAAAGGCGTAAATCTCATCAAAGATTCTCTTCGATTGAAAAAAATAAGCACCTTTCAAATCGATGAAGATATTTTTGTGAAAGGATATTTTTGATGTTTACAGGAATTATTAATCATCTCGGTCTTTTTAAAGGTCTTCGTTTTGGAAAAAAGGAAATAGTCATCGAAGCTCCCACTCTTGCTCCCCGGATAAATATCGGGGGAAGTCTGGCTGTCAACGGTGTCTGCTTAACTCTCATAAAAAAACAGAAAAACCTCCTTTTCTTCAGACTCTCAGAAGAAACAATAAAAAAAACCAACTTAGGTCTTCTTCGGCAAGGAAGAAAGTTAAATCTTGAGCTTCCTCTTACTCTCTCATCTCCTTTAGACGGCCATCTTGTCACAGGGCATATCGACTTTCGAGGAAAGGTTCGTCAAATCATAAAGAAAAAAAATGGGGAAAGATTAAATATTTCTTTTCCTCCAGAACTCAGGCGATACTTTATCAGCAAAGGTTCAGTTGCCCTTAATGGGGTAAGTCTGACCATTGCCGAACTTGGATATTCTTCCTTCGAGGTGGAACTCATTCCAATTACATTGAAAAATTCTAACTTAGGGGAGCTAAAAAACGGAGATGAAGTCAATTTAGAATGTGACATGATAGGAAAATATGTGTATAATTGGATAGGCGAAGAAAAAGCAGAGAAAAAAGAGAGGGATTGAATATGTTTAGAACCTCAAAAACCATTTCAGTAGAACAAGCCGTAAAAGCTGTAAAAGCAGGCAGCCTGATTATCATTGTCGATGATGAAGACAGAGAAAACGAAGGCGACCTCATGGTTGCCGCAGAAAAAGTTGTCCCTGAAATCATCAATTTCATGTCAAAGCATGGTCGAGGTCTAATCTGCTTTCCACTGACAAAAAAAAGGGTTAAAGAACTTGATCTGCCTTTGATGGTTCAGGACAACACAGCTCGCTTCGAAACAGCCTTCACTGTTTCTATAGATGGCAAAGAAGGTGTCACAACCGGAATTTCTGCTCACGATAGGGCAAAAACAATTCTAACAGCAATAGATCCTAAAATTCTTCCTTCAGATCTTGCTCGCCCTGGGCATATTTTTCCTCTACAAGCAAAGGACGGCGGGGTTCTCGAGAGAGCGGGGCAGACAGAGGCCGCCGTTGACATTGCTCGGATCGCAGGCTTAAAGCCTGCAGGAGTCATCTGTGAGATTATGAATGAGGATGGAACAATGGCTCGGATACCCCAACTCGAGAAATTCAGTCAAACCCATAATATTCCTATTCTCACTATTGCTGATCTTATTAAATATCGGATGAAACACGAACGGCTTGTCAGAAAAATAGAAGAAGCAGATCTGCCGACAAATTTCGGGCAATTTAGGCTAATGATTTTTGAAGACACCATATATAAAGAACACCATATGGCTCTAGTAAAAGGAGAGATAAAAAAAGGTGAGCCGATACTCGTACGAGCTCATTCTCAATGCTTAACCGGAGACACCTTTGGTTCTGTCCGCTGTGACTGTGGAGAACAGCTTCATCAATCGATGGAATTGATCAACAAAGAAGGAAAAGGAATCATTCTTTATATTCTCAATCAAGAGGGAAGAGGAATTGGCCTGATCAATAAAATCAAAGCTTATGCTATCCAAGATCAGGGGGTTGATACAGTTGAGGCCAATCGTAAACTGGGCTTTAAACCTGATCACAGGGATTACGGGATAGGAGCTCAAATCTTGGCCTTATTAGGAGCCACCAAACTCCGCCTCATAACTAATAATCCTCGAAAGTACATCGGGTTGGCGGGTTATGGATTGGAAATTTTTGAGCGCGTGCCGATCGAAATCCCGCCTAATAAATCAAATTTTAAGTACCTGAAGACCAAAAAGGAAAAAATGGGACATATACTAGAAATGGTTTAATAATCAGGCATTGTCCCAAAACCAATAATTAAGTATTTCCTGATTCTAATTACAATGGATCTTCAGGAATTTTCAGAAAAATTCAAGACGCTCGCTTCAAAAGAGAAAATAAAATTTATTTATGAACAAATCCATAACCTCAAAGGAAGAGAAAAAATCTCTTTTCTTCTCTCGGCCATTAAAGATGAGAAGACTTTCTCTCTTGTTCGTGCCACAGCTCTTAAGCTTTTAAGCCAAACTTCCTTCGAAGAAAGTACCATCTACCAGGAATACACAAAAGATCCCTCTCAAGCCGTGGCCAAGGCTGCTAAAAAGGCATTAAAATAATTGAAAACAAAAAATAAGAAAAACAAACACCTCTCTCAATTGGTTTTGAGAAAAATAAGATCCTCGAAGAAAAAACAAATAAGGCTAAAAATCATTAAATCCATAGCCCGATTGGAAGGAAGTTGGGTTAACGAAGTGCTGTTGGAGACTTTGGAAGATCCCTCTGAAGAAATTCGTGATTGTATTATTTTTGAACTCGGAAAAAGTGAATATTTCAATCTCAATATGATCTATCAAAAATTATTAAAACAACCTTGGTATGTAAAAAGCGCAGTTTTAAAAATCTTAGGAATCAGAAAAAATCCATATTCTGTAAATCTTATCGAAGTGGCCCTCAATGATTTAAATGCTGAAGTCCGAAGAAGCGCCGCTCAGGCTTTGGGAGAAATCGGAGGGAAAGAGGCACTTTCGCTTCTAAGCAAATTGGCAAAAGACAAAAATCGATTCGTAAGAAGATCAGCTGAGGAAGGTTTAAGAAAAGCAAGTCGATTAAAATTCATTTGATCTTTTTGCTCAATCTATTCACTAGAGTTAAATTCAGCGGTTTTCTTCCATGACTTTGGCTTCACAAAACTGATTCAATGTTTCACATCTTGAGCCTTCCTTGCTTCAAGGATGAAGGTCACAGGCCCATCGTTTATTAAATAGACTTCCATTAAGGCTCTAAAAATCCCTGTCTCGACTTTTATTCCTCTTTGCCTGATGAGTCCGACAAGATAATCAAAAAGTCTCTCAGCTCTTTCTGGGTTTTCAGCTCTATCAAAACTCGGTCTTCTGCCTTTCCTGAGAGAACCGGCAAGAGTAAATTGAGACACTGCCAGAACTTTGCCTTTAATCTCTAATAAAGACAAGTTCATCTTTCCTTCTTTATCAGGAAAAATCCTTAACTCCACAATTTTCTGAGCAAGATATTGAGCATCTTTTTCCGAATCTCCCTTTTCTATACCGACAAGGAGACACACTCCACGCTTTATTTTCCCTGTGACCTTGTCTTGAACTTTGACCGAGGCCTCCTTAACTCTTTGTAAAACAACCTTCATCTGACACGCTCATGTTTTCAAAATTGTCTCTCGAGAAAAAATATTCCTAAGATTTTTTAAATCTTCATTGTTAAAAAGCAAATTTAACAAAACATAAACCACGATGCCTAAAAGAATAGCCGAAAGCAATACTCCAAGTTGTTTTAGAAAGACCAAACGTTGAAATTCAAAATATCTCATGAAAAACCAGACCACAACTCCCATCCCTACCCCTGAAAAAGCAGACTTCAAGGCTGAGGAGAACATCTTTTTCTTCCTTATTTTCCCTATTTTTTTCTCAAGGAGAAGGAAAAGGAGAAGGAAATTGAAAACAGAAGCTAAAGACAGGGCTAAAGCTATACCTCCGACCCTCAGAGGTTTCATTAAAATCAGTGACAGGGAAATGTAGATCAACATAACAAAAAAAGCAACAATAACAGGTGTTTTAGTATCTTTAAGAGAGTAAAAGGCAGGGGCAAAAATTTTTACACCTGAAATAAACGGAAGGCTAAAGGAAAAAAAGAAAAGGCAAGAGGCACTCATAGTGGTCGATTGCACATCAAAAACACCCCTTTGAAAAAGGACTTGAATGATTGGGCGATTCAGAATCAAAAGTCCAACCATAGCCGGGAACGTTATTAAGAATACAAGCTTTAGGGAAAAGATAAGAGTTTTCTTCATCCCTTTGATATCATGACGGGCAGCAAGATCGGAAAAAGTAGGAAGAAGAGCGATAGAAAGAGCAATAGAAAAAAGGCCGAGTGTAAGCTCTTGAACTCTGGAGGCAAAATAGAGTGAGGCAGCACTCCCTTCCTCTAATAAGGAGGCTATAATCCGGCTAATAGCGAAATTAATCTGGTAGATACCTACACCAAATATGCCTGGGACCATCAATCTCCCTACCTTGCGTACGGCTGGATGGGAAAAGGAGAGATTAAATTTAAAGCGCATTCCTTTTCGCCATAGAAAAGGAAGCTGAAAGGCAAGCTGAAATATCCCTCCGAGTACAACTCCAGCTGCAAAGACAAAAGCAGGCTCCTCTGTGGTTCTTGCAAAAAGAAGAGCCATGCTGATTATAGAAAGATTAAATAGCACAGGAGTAAATGCAGGAACGAAAAATTTATGGAAAGAATTCAGGATGGCCATGGCAAGAGCAGCCAAACTTATAAAAAAAATGTAAGGAAACATGATCCGCGTAAGGACAGTTGTCAGCTCCCATTTCCCCGTGATATCATTAAAACCGGGTGAAATTATCTTAACTAGCATTGGAGAAAGGATTATTCCTATAACGGTGAGAAGAACCATTACCAAGGTTAAATTAAAAAAGAAGGCATTGGCAAATTTCCATAGCTCCTCTCTTGACTTTTCTTTTTTCATCTGAGTAAAAATCGGGACAAAAGCTGCTGTCATCGCCCCTTCCCCAGTCAATCGCCTTAACAAATTGGGGATAACATAAGCAATGGTAAAAGCATCCCCACTTCTGCTTGTTCCTAGATAAAAGGCCTGAATCATGTCTCTTAGGAAACCAAGAATCCTGCTCAAAAAAGTGGGAGCAGCCACAACAACGGTTGATCTCATCAATCTTCTGTTTTTTTCTCTTTCTTCCATCTGCTTTTTAATTCCTAACTCTCTTTTTAAAGAATTTGACTTTGGCAAAAGGATGCCTTATCATACCACTTCCATTAAGGAGAAAGAGATGGCTCAACATAAATCTGCCATTCGTCAGTGGAGGCGGAGTTTGCGCCGAAATGCTATAAACAAGAGAAACAAGTCTATGCTCCGATCACAAATAAAAAAACTTAGAGAGTCCATCAAAAACAAAGACAGAGAAGAAGCAGTAAAGCTTCTTCCTCTCGCCTTGTCCATCATTGATAAATCAGTAAAAAAAGGAACGATCCACGAAAATTCAGGCAGAAGATACAAATCAAGATTGAGCCAACAGGTCGAAATGATTAACCCATCTCCTTCCAAGTAGCTCTTCCATTTTTGCGAAGACCACAATAGTCAAAAAGAAACCTCTCCAGAAGAGCCTGCTCAGAAACATCTGAAGTCTTGATTTTTAAGTCAATCTTCCCCAGCTCATCAAGAAAATGATTCAACTTTTTCATCGAAAGCTTCTCCACTAAGGAGAAAAACATCTGGTATTTATCCCTGTAAAATTTTCCATATCTTTCCTGGATATGAGGTTTTAATTCTTTGAAAATAGCCTTGCGATCTTTATCTTTTTCTCTCAGCCATAGCTTGGCTAAAATAATATCGCGGAAAAATCTTGCCATTATTCCTAAGATGAATTCAGGTTTTATGCCTTCTTTGAACAAATTATCCAACACAATAAGGCTCTGGTCAAAATCAACCTTTTCTAGGCTATCTGCCATTTCCCATTCAAAAAATGTCTTCACCCACCCCAATACCTGATTGACATCATCCAATTCTATTACCTTTTTCTCACCGATGAATGTCACAATTTTTTCCAGCTCATTATTCACTCTTCTAAGATCATTCCCAGTCAACTCTTCCACTCTCTTTTTTGCTTCATGGGTGGCTGTCTTCCCTAAAGAAAGAAGTTTTTTATCCATCCAGACAAGAAGCGATCTTTCTCTTAAAGGTTTCACCTCTCTCATGCAGACTAAAGAGGTCGAAAGAGATGAAAAAAACCTGAAGAGAGAGGAATCCTTTCTTATTTTTCCTGAATAAATGATTACAATAACAGTTTGGGAAGAGGGAGAAGAAAAATAATCTTTTAATATTTTTTTCTCAGACTCGGAAAGAGTCTCCTTTTTCCCTTTGATAACCTCAACGACAATTATCCGCCATGAGGAGAGAAAGAAAGGGATGGTACGAGCTAAATCGATGATTTCCATCCAAGAATGATCTTCCAGATTGAATCTTTCCAAATTATAATCCTGGACATCCGGAGAAATCAGGCCCTCCTTTAACTCCTGGATAAACTGAAAAGCAAGAAAAGTCTCTTCACCATGAAAAAAATAACAGGATACAAGCGCCTTTTCGTTGAATTCTTTGTTCAGAAGATAACTTCGCACTCCCTAAAATCCTTCCAAAATAGTTATAACTAAACTCCGAGCAAATTTCTCTGCTACCTTCTCTATCGCTTCTGTTTGTACCGTCTCAAAATCTTTTCCTGGTGGAACTTCGTATTGCTCCTGATAAACGAAGTTTGGATTCGAAAAGATAATCTTCCGGTTAATCAAGTCTCTTAGCCTAATTTCTGCTACAATAGCGATGTAGTAACGATCGGCTTGCCCCTCTCCAGAAAAAGCGATAGGAGTAGCTTCGAAAGAGATTATTTCGCCGATTAAAATAGCATCTGCCGATTGGACATCTCCTGTAATTTCCACTTTTCCCCTGGCTATCATCTCATCAATAACTTTTCGGGTTAATTTCACATCCAGCTCAAAGCGATGAGTTAAGTTCTTAAACATAGGAATATTAATTTTCTTGATATGAGCAGGAAGAGAGCTCCCTGTGCCTCGGAGATGGTAACCACATTCAAGAAAGAAAAAGCATAAAAAAAGGAGGAAAAAGATTTTCTTCATTCCGACTTTGGAAAAAAAATCATAAAACAATGTTAACCAACCTATTCTTGATGTAAATGATTTTTTTAACTTCTTTTTCTTCTATAAGGTTCTGGATTCGACTCAGGCCTAGGGTTCTTTCCCTTATTTGTTCTTCAGGCAAATCTCTGGCTGCTTCGAATTTATCCCTTAGTTTTCCATTGATTTGGACGACTATTGTGACTTTTTCCTCTCTGGCAAGTCGAGGATCAAAAGAAGGCCATGACGTACGAATGAGAAAGGTCTTGTGACCCATTCTTTCCCAAAGTTCTTCACAGACATGAGGAGCAAATGGGGAAAGGAGCAGAATCAGCTTTTCCATCGCTTCATCTAAAAGCTTCTTCCCCTCATGATTTCTTCTCAAATCTTGTTTTTCCTTTTTGATTTGTTTAAAAAACTCCATTATAGAGCTTATCGCTGTATTCAAATGATATCTTTTTTCTATATCTTCGCTAACTTTTCTTATGGTTTGATGCATTATTATCCTCAGGCGATTCGCTCTCAATCTACCCCTTTCCTCCTCATATTCAGAAATAGTCTCATCTTCAAAGATGTCCATATTTTCTATAAAAAAGGCCCAAATACGATTCAAAAACCTAAAACATCCTTCAATTCCTTTCTCATTCCAAGCAAACTCTTTTTCAGGAGGAGACGCAAAAAGAATAAAAAGCCTTAAGGTATCCGCCCCATATTTTTCCACCATATCATCAGGATCGACAACATTTCCTTTTGATTTTGACATCTTAGCACCATCTCTAGTCACCATTCCCTGAGCAAGCAGACGGGGAAATGGTTCATTCATCAATGTTAAGCCGAAATCTCTGAAAAATTTACAGAAAAAGCGAGCATAAATCAGATGAAGAATTGCATGCTCCACTCCGCCTATATAGAGATCAACAGGAAGCCAGTAATCGGCATACTGTGGACTAAAGGGAAGCTTATCTTCATGGGGAGAAGTATACCGAAAATGATACCAAGAAGAGTCAAAAAAGGTATCCATCGTATCTGTTTCTCGACGGGCCTCACCCTTGCATTTGGGACATGTGGTTTTAACAAAACTTTCGACTTTTTCGAGAGGAGAACCTTCCTCCCCTTTAAATTCTACATCATAAGGAAGCAAAACTGGTAATTCTTCATATGGAACTCCAACTGTTCCGCAATTTTGGCAGTAGATTACAGGAATGGGCGTTCCCCAATATCGTTGGCGGGAAATCCCCCAATCTCGAAGGCGATAAATCGTACTCTTCCTCCCAAATTCCCTTTCCTCTGAATATTTAATCATCTCTTCTACTGCCTCTTGACAAGACTTCCCAGAGAAAGGTCCGGAATTGACTACCAATCCATAACCTTCAAAAGCCTCCTCCGGCTCTTCTGGAGGAGATTCACCTTCTGGTACTATGACGACCTTAATGGGCAAGGAATATTTTCTGGCAAATTCAAAATCTCTTTGGTCATGGGCTGGTACAGCCATGATGGCCCCAGTCCCATATTCCATCAACACATAATTAGCAATCCAAACAGGTATTTCTTCACCCGTGTAGGGGTTAACAGCTTTCCTGCCTGTATCGATCCCTTCTTTCTCTGCTTCTTCCAGTTCTCTTCTAAGATGGCGCTCTGAAATGCTTTTTTCTACCCATTCCTGTAACTTTTCCCTTTGATCCGAATCAGCTATTAAATCCAGGCTTAAAGGGTGTTCAGGAGAAAGGACTAAAAATGTGGCCCCATAGATCGTATCCACCCGAGTTGTAAAGATTTCAATGGATTGAGAATAATCAACCAGAGGAAATATAAGATGGCCTCCCGTGCTCTTCCCTATCCAGTTTTTCTGCATAAGAAGAACATTTTCTGGCCATTTTTCCAACATCCCATGGCCTGACAGGAGCTCTTCTGCATAGTCTGTGATCTTCAAAAACCACTGCTCCATCTCTTTTTGCTTGACGACTGAGTCACAGCGCCAGCACCGATCACCGATGACTTGCTCATTGGCTAGAACTGTTTGACATTGAGGGCACCAGTTCACCCAGCTCTTTTTCCGATAGGCCAAGCCTCCCTCGAACATCTTTAGAAAAATCCATTGATTCCATCTATAATATTCAGGAAGACAAGTATTCACTTCTCTCGACCAATCGTAACTGAATCCCAGTCTTTTCAATTGCCTTTTCATATGGGAAATATTATCAAGAGTCCAATTTTGAGGATGAACACCCTCGGTAATAGCGGCATTCTCGGCTGGCATTCCTAAGGCATCCCAGCCGATAGGATGAAGCACATAAAAACCCTTCATGAACATATAGCGAGAAATGACATCTCCAATCGCATAATTTCTGACTTGACCCATATGGATGCGGCCGGACGGATATGGGTACATTTCCAGGCAGTAATACTTATTTTTTTTAGGATCTTCGCAGGATTTAAAAACATCCTCTTTTTCCCAAATTCTCTGCCATTTTTCTTCAATCTTTTTGAATTTATAGTCTCTGTTCATACCTGGATTTTTCCTGCTTTTCGTATGATGTTTGACTAAATAAGAGCAACAAACACCTCTCTAAAAATCATTCATAAATACTAATTTTATTATTATTAAAAGTCAAGATGATGAGAATTATGGTTAGATTATTAAATGACTTGACAGGAATGGGAAGGGTTCTATAACAAAAATCAATGGGGTTAGAGTTCCATAAATTTCAGAAAAATTATGAAAGTCTAATCCTGCTGTATTATACCACACTTTTCGTTATAAAGCCCAAAGGCATCTTGACAAATAAGATTTTTTCTGCAAAGAATGAGGCTTTAAATGGGGAAATAAAGATGACAATTCTTGAAGTTAACAATCTTTCTGCGGGATATGAAAAGGATCATGTTATAAGAAATATTACCTTCTCCTTGAAGGAAGGAGAATTTGTTTCCATTCTTGGCCGAAACGGCTCAGGGAAAAGCACTTTAATAAAAGCCCTTCAAGGCCATTTGAAGAATGTTTCAGGCAAGATCAAGATTGATGGTCAAGATATTATCTCTTTAAAGCCTCGCCAATTGGCCAAAAAGATTGCTTATGTCCCTCAAATATTCAACTTCTCCTTTGAATTCGGCGTGGAAGAAGTCGTTCTTATGGGAAGGTATATCCATCAAGGGCGGCTGGGTAGTTCCTCTTCTGTGGACTTAGAAATAATCGAAGAAGTCATGAATCTCACCCAGATTTCCCATCTTAAGGGGAAAAGAATTGCCCATTTAAGCGGTGGCGAACAACAGAGAGTTTTTATTGCCAGGGCATTAGCTCAAGACACACCTCTCCTTTTTCTCGATGAACCCAGCTCTCATCTAGATATCAGCTATCAAATCGAGATTTATCAAATTCTCAAGGAACTTCAAAGCCAAAAAGGGAAAACGATTCTTGCTACAGAACACAATATCAACCTCGCCATTCCTTACTCGCAGAAACTATTATTTCTCAAAAATGGTAGAATTCATTCCCAAGGCCCTCCAGAAAAACTGATCACAAAAAAAAATATCAAATCTGTTTTTAAGGCAGAAGTAGAAATAAGAAAAAATCTTCACTCTATGCTTCCTGAAATATCTCTGAATCCAAAACTCCCGGAGATAAAATGAGGCGAAATAAAACTCAGATTGTCCCTTTTCTCCTCTTCCTTTCTGCCGCTCTTTTTGCAGGTCAAATAAAAACCATCAAAGATGCCTTAGGATTTTCTTTTGATGTTTCTTCTCCCCCGAAAAGAATAATTTCCTTATCACCAAACATAACTGAGATCCTTTTTGCTCTTGGTTTAGGGAATAAGATCGTGGGAGTCACACGTTACTGTGATTATCCTCCAGAAGCTCTGAAAATAGAAAAGATCGGCGGAATGGTCAATCCAAATCTGGAGAAAATAAAAGCTTTGAATCCTGATCTCATAATAAGTTTTCGGGGAAACCCCTTAAGAATTCTCAAACGGCTCAAAAAACTTGGCTTACCCCTTTTTGCCTTAGAAATGGGGAGAGACATCGAATCTGTATTCCCCTTAATCAAGAAAATTGGTGTTCTAACTCAAAAAGAGAAAGAAGCAAAATTCCTTATCCAATCCATGAAGAAAAAATATTATAAAATCCAAGAGGCTCTTCTGAATGTAGAAAAAGACCCAAAAGTCTTTTTCTCTCTCCATGGCATGGGTCTCTGGACATGCGGGAAGGACAGTTTTCTTGATGACCTCGTAAGAAAAGCTAAAGGCGTAAACATTGCAGGCAAAATACAAAGGAAATGGCTTCATATCAATCGAGAACAGCTCATCCATGAGGACCCAGAAATCATCATAATAATCTCCAAATCCCAGGAAGAATTCGATAGAGCTAAAGAATGGATAAAAAAAGAAAAACCCTTTGAAAGACTAAGGGCAGTGGTTACAGACAACATTTACCATCTGGATGAAAACATAGCCACAAGGCCAGGTCCTCGGTTCATCGATGCCCTTGCCGAACTCGCTCGTATTCTTCACCCCAAACATTTTGAAGACAAGCTCTCAAAATGAAATCGAAAAGATTCAAGCTTCTCCTGATTCTCGTTGTTCTTTTCTTCTCAGGATTGTTATTTTCTCTTCTTGAAGGGCCCGTGCCAACAAACCTCCAAGATCTATGGGATTTTATCATACATCATGATGAAACATACTCGACCATCTTTGTAAACCTCAGGCTTTCCCGAGTCGTTCTAGCCTTTCTTGTTGGGGCAAGCCTTTCACTTTCAGGGGCAATCCTCCAAGGCTATTTCCAAAACCCGATGGCCGGTCCTTTTGTCGTCGGTGTCTCATCAGGAGCCTCTTTAGGTGCTGTCCTTTCCATCTATCTTGGATTAAACATGCAAGTCTTGGGTTTTTCTCTTCAGAGCATCTTCGCTTTTGCTTCTGGATTCATTCTTGTCTCTTTTGTATATCTCCTTTCCCAAAGAAAAGGAATTTTTAAAGTTGAAACTTTGCTCCTCACAGGAATCGCTGCAGGGGCACTTACTTCAGCTCTGACTTCTTTCTTCATATTCCTCAAATCAGAATCTTTCGAACAAGCTGTTTTTTGGCTCCTAGGAAGCTTTGCTCTTTCAGACTGGAATCAAATCACAACCGTTTTCCCCTATTTCCTTTTTTGTTTTATTATAGCTCAATGGTTAGCCAAAGATATGAATCTCCTAGTCTTAGGGGACGATGTCGCTCAATCCCTTGGCTGCTCAGTAAGTCAGGTCAGAAAAATCTTTCTTACTATCTCCACTCTGCTTGCAGCTTCGGCTGTTTCTGTAAGTGGAATCATCGGCTTTGTCGGTCTGATTGTCCCTCATTGGATACGCATTCTCATAGGTCCAGATCACAGGCATCTTTTCTTTTTCTCTTGTTTAGCAGGAGGAATCTTTCTAATCTACTCTGACCTATTGGCTCGTACACTCCTCTTCCCCACAGAGTTACCGATTGGAATCATCACTGCAGGAATAGGGGCTCCTTTCTTTATCTATCTTCTCAACCAAAGAAGATAGAAGATATCTCTTCAGAAGCATCTCCAATTCCTTGATATATTGAAATTATAAGACAGGTTTTTGGTCACGGAAAAAGAGCTGCTTATTATTTCTTCCAACTTCTTGCGCTTTTTCCAAACGAAATGCTAAAATGATACAAACTCATGAGGTTTTTCTTCACTCAGGACTATCGCCATAAATACAGATATTTTTCTTCTGAACCAATCGCTCAAATTCAGATTAAACTCTCACGCTGGAAAAAAGTCTTGGAGCTAGCTAAAGAAAAACTCATGCTCCTTCCTCAAAAAATCCTCAGACAAGAACAGGCGTTTGGACGGGCATTAAA
>JAUWYH010000158.1 GCA_030615975.1 Candidatus Aminicenantota bacterium | reverse complement strand
TATCGATATCGCTTTTCTACCTATGAATCTCCCCTACACAATGAGCCCAGAAATGGTGGCTGACGCGGCAAAAGCTTTCAGGCCGAAAATACTTTATCCCTATCACTACGGAAATACAGATACTTCAGAGATTGTCGAGTTGCTTAAAGATGAAGAAGATATTGAGGTCCGAATCCGGAAGATGAGATAATAATTTTAAGTCTGTTCTTTTCCTTATTCTATTTCTGGCTATAATTTCTTGCTATACTATGGATTATCCATCTCCGAATATTTTCTTTTGATATCTCAAGACATGTTTTTCAATAGAGTAAATAAGGCTTTCTGAGTTTAGAAAAAATATCCAATTCACGCTGATAGCTTTTTATCATGTCTTTAACTTTATCCCCTCTTTCAAGAGCTTCCCTCACTTTCGAAGTCCCCATTATTTTATCAAAATATTCTTTGTGAAATCTGAATTCATCAGGATAAAGATCCATTACTGTTTTTATTATATGAAGGGTGGATTCAAACGGCTTGTAAAAATTTCTATCTGTGATATGGATTTGTGATCCTCCGCATAATTCTCCCTGATATTTAGAAAAAATGGGTGTAAACCAGGCTTCTCTTAAGGTGACTCCTGGAAGATAAAGAGCATTGAGCTTTTTTGTCAATTCATATCCGTCGATCCAGGATGCACCGAAAAACTCAAAAGGCTTTGTTGTCCCTCTTCCTTCGGATATGTTTGTCCCTTCTAAGAAGACCTGACCAGGATACAAAGTGGCTGTTTGGAGCGAAGGCATGTTGGGGGAAGGAATAACCCAGGGCAAAGAAGTTTCATCATACCACATCTGTCTTTTCCATCCTTCCATGGGAATAACCGTTAGACCAACCTTCTTGCTTAAGAATTTGTCATTAAAAAGCTTTGCCAGCTCTCCGACAGTCATTCCGTGTCTCACTGGTATGGGATAAAGACCGACGAATGAACTGAATTCAGGATACTCAAGTATCGGTCCTTCCAAATCTCTGCCGTTAATCGGATTAGGCCTGTCTAAAACGATAAATTCAATATTGTTTTGAACACAGGCCTCCATACAGTAAGCCATGGTGGCGATATAGGTGTAAATTCTTGTCCCCACATCCTGGATGTCGAATATCAAAATATCCAGGCTTCCAACCATCGAATCCTCTGGAACTTTGCCCTCGATTTTGGTATCAAAAGTGCGCATATACTGATCGATATTTTTAATCATTCCTGGGACGGGCTTTTTTGACTGTCCATAAAGGCTGAATACAGGAACACTATATTTCTGATCAACATAAAAGGGAACATACTCGCCTGCCTGGGAATTTCCTCTCACACCATGCTCGGGTCCATACAGGGCAACAAGATGAATATCCGGGTTTTTATAAAAAAGCTCAATTGTGCTCCGTAATTGACTATCAACGCCTGTCGGATTTGTTATAAGGCCTATTCTTTTCCCTTTAACCAGATTTAAATAGTTTTCAAGGAAAACTTCGACTCCTAGCAATACTTTTTTTTGTCGTTGGATAAGAGCATCCTCTCTTTCGCTCTTACATCCGGCAGCAGAGATCAAGATTGCTAAAACGAAAATGCAAATGACTGCTCTCATTTTAGGACTAATCATGAAAACCCCCTGTATTTTCTTGATAAATTTTTATACAGAAAAAAGGCAGAAACGATTGTAATCACTAGAAAAATAAGCCCTTTCCTGACTTCAAGCAGGATAATTTTCCCGAACCCAAACAAAGCGCTATAAATCAGAACAGTTCCCAATATCCAGTTAAATATGTCAGGGAGAAGTGTGCCTTCGCTTTTTATTCCCGGGATTTCTTTCTTGATTTTTTCCCATAACCCTCCAGGTCTTATCTTCTGATAAAAACGAATCAAATGGTCCTTATCAACGGGTCGGGTCAAAAAAGTTATTATCAACCAAACGCAGGTGGTTATACCCACAGTAAGGAGAATTCTGTAAGCCCAATTCAGCTCTCCTCCACCCCCAAGTGGTGTTTTCAACAAGATCATGGCCACAACAAACGAACATGCCATGGCTGCTATCTCACTCCAGGCATTCACTCTCCACCAATACCATCTCAAAATATAAATCAGTCCTGTTCCGGCGCCGATTGCCAAGAGAAGTTCCCAGCCTCCTTTAATACTTTCCATCCAGTAGGCTGTAAATCCAGCAAAAACCATAATCAGAATAACTGCTATTCTGGAAACAAGTACATAATGCGAAGAAGAAGCAGCTCTCTTTATGAATCTTTTATAAAAATCATTGACGATATAGGATGCTCCCCAATTGAGATGAGTATCTATCGTGGACATGAATGCTCCAAAAAAGGCAGCAAGCATCAGCCCTTTAAGACCTGCAGGTAAAAAAGTCACCATCATTTTCGGATATCCCATCTTGGGGTCAGAGAGATCGGGAAAGACCACCAATGAAGCCAAAGCCACCAAAATCCAGGGCCAGGGCCTCAAAGCATAATGAGCAATATTGAACCAAAGAGTGGCGAAAACAGAATGTTTTTCATCTTTTGTGGCCAGCATTCTTTGAGCCACATATCCTCCCCCGCCGGGTTCAGAACCGGGGTACCATGTGGCCCACCACTGAACAGCGATATAGACAAAAAAGGTCAGAAAAGGAAATGCCACAGAGCCCAATTCAGGGAAAAAATTCAGCACTTCCGGATTGGAAGAAATCAATTTCGTTTTTAAAACTTCCATCCCTCCTACATGTCGAACAGAAATCACAGCCAGCGATATCGAGCCAATCATTGCTATCAAAAACTGGAGTAAATCCGTGGCCACCACACCCCAAAACCCTGACAAAACAGAATATATGACTGCGATACTCAGTGATATTATGATGGCTTTTGATTTCGAAAAAGAGAAAGTCACGCCTAAAATCGAAGACATGGCCAATATACCCCAGGCCATGATCATGCAATTGATAGGAAGACCTAAATACAAGGCCCGAAATCCTCTTAAAATAGCTGCGGGCTTTCCGCTATACCTGAGCTCTGTGAACTCAATATCGGTCAAGACTTCAGACCTTCTCCACAATTTTGAAAACAAAAAGACCGTCAGCATTCCTCCTAAGGCAAAGTTCCACCAGAGCCAGTTTCCAGCAATGCCATTTTTGGCTACAATTTCGGTAACAGCCAGCGGAGTATCTGCTCCAAAAGTAGTAGCCACCATCGAGGTGCCAGCTATCCACCATGGTAAAGATCTCCCTGAAATAAAAAAGTTTTCAATGTTAGCACCCGCTTTTTTGGAAAAATAGAGCCCAACTCCTAAGGCAAAAACAAAATAGGCGGCGATAAAACTCCAATCAATGAAAGAAAGCACCATGTCTTTTCCTTTTTAAAAGTTTTCTTGGGTAATAGCAACCTTTGCGTAAACAAGGCTCAAAGAAGAAACAAACGGTCGCACGCCACGACATTTAATCCCGTCACTTTGGGATAAGCTCAATTTTTTGCATTTTACCTTTACCTCGCCGAGCTTGATATTCCTTCGAATCTCTCCTTCTGGCCATGGGCGAGGCGGCATGGGCTGCTGCGGGCGAATGTCTTGTTTCATGATTAAGGTAAGTTTATTTCCAGGCAACTTTTCCGAGCAAATTAGCCAAACAGAAGCCAAACCTTTCCATTCCTCCTCCTCTTGAGCTGGAAAGATGTGCATTTGGAGTGAATGTTTGCCTGGAGGAACTTTGACCATGTACCAAGCCCAACGACCTTTCTGTTGCTCAAGCGCTGGCTGCGATTTCTCTTCATTAAGGATCAATGTCACGATGGGGTCTTTTTTATCCAACGACTCTTTATCAGGCTCCAAAAGTATGGCAAGAGTTGCTTCCTGGATTGGTTTTTTAAGGGTGAAGCGGAGATCGAGACGTGATATTCCTTTTTCAACAGAGGATTGAAGAGAGACATCCTCAACTCTTTTGGAAATTTTCATGACTGGAATCGTCAACTCTTCAGGAATAATGGTTTTATCTTGGTCGTTTACGGCTTTCACTATTGCGGGATTCAGAAGCCGGGCCTCTTCTTTTCC
>JAUWYH010000109.1 GCA_030615975.1 Candidatus Aminicenantota bacterium | reverse complement strand
CTCGAGAAGAGCGATGGCGTTGGGGATGTCAGAGGAGGAATAAACAGTCCCGACATTGCTGCATATTAAGGTGAAAAGCTTCTTCTCTTCATAATTGCTGTTAAGAATGAGGATGTTAGCGTCAGTCATAGCTCTTATATTACTTTCTCATAATTGCTGTTGAGGATGTTACCGTCAGCCATAACTTTATTAGAAAAATTTATTTGTAGATTAATACCTTGTATATTTTTGATTATTCAAACCTCGGCTTAATCCGCAAGAGTTATGGAAATTTCAATGTAATTCGAAATCCTTCCTTCCCGAAATTCCCACATACATCTTATAATATTTTTTCTCCATTCCGTCAACAACTTTTTAAAAAAAGGTGACAGCCTGCTGTCTCCTTTTTTCAATGGCTTTTGTTTACTTGTAAGCTAATAATTACAAGTGCACTGTTTTTTCCAAGCATCAAATTAATTTTGACTTTCCCCCTGAGAAAATGATAGATTTAAAAAAACTCAATATAACAATGAAAAACGAGGAAGGAAGGAAGTAGAAAATAGTTTAAAAAGAGATAATCCGTTTATTAAGGAAATTTTAACCAAAGGAACACTGCTTCATGGATAGAAATTCCAAAAGTTACAAGGACTGGCTGTTAAAGGCGGAAAACAATTTAACAAAATATCCTCTTTTTAAAAAGCTTTTGCCCAACACAAAAAAAATATATGGTAAAAGACTGGTTACATTGGCTGTATTCGGCTCTTGGGCCAGAGGCAAGAATACCCCTGAATCTGATATTGATATCTTGGTTATTGCTGAGGGATTGCCGCGCAAGCGATTAGCCAGGGTTGAAGAATTTAACGCTGTAGAGGAAGCTTTAGAAGGCGATATAGATAAACTTCGAAGGCAGGGGATAGAGACATATTTTTCTACGATTTTTAAAACTCCAGAAGAGGTGCGGAAGGGAAGCCTTCTCTTTTTAGATATGCTTTATAATCTCATCATTCTTTTCGATAAGAATAAATTTTTTTCAAATTATCTAAAAGATTTTAATAAAAGACTTGATGAATTGGGAGCCAAGAGAATTGAAGAAGGGGAGAGGTGGTATTGGGTTCTCAAACCAGACTATAAGCCAGGAGAAACTTTCAAAATATGACAAACAGCGAGCTCGCCAAAAGCTATCTTATTAAAGCAACAAAGAGATTGAAGATTTTGTCTATACTCAAGGAAGATGAAGCCTATTCCGATGTCATAAGAGAATCTCAGGAAATAGTAGAATTATCTTTGAAAGGCATGTTAAGAGAAGTTGGTGTTGAGCCTCCTAGATGGCATGATGTTGGCAGTTTAATCATAAAGTTTAAGAAAAAATTTCCAGAAGAAGTTTCTAAAAATGCAGAGAGATTAGCATCGATTTCAAAATGGTTAAGAAAAGAAAGAGAGTTTGCCTTTTATGGCGAGGCTGATTTTATTCCTACTGAAGAATATGATTTAGAAGATGCTGAGCGGGCTATTAGCGATGCCAAATTTGTGGTTGATATGACAAAATTAGTAATAAGATTGGACTAGTGTCCTGTCATCTATGTAATGTCGCAAAGATGACCGTCATTCCCGCGGAAGCGGGAATCCAGAAGCACCCAAGTAGCCAGAAATACTGGATTTCCACTACCCGCTTTCGCGGGCACAGGCTTCGTGGGAATGACGAGTGCCTGATACGATATTTCACGCATGACACGACACTAGGTCAATTTGGGTAAAAGGATCAATTAATTAAGATGGATATGCGAGTAATGCCAGAAAAAGGGTTCTCTCTGATCGAAAGCTTGATGAGTCTGTCCTTATTTCTCATCATTCTCCTTTCCAGCCTTGAATTTTTCGCCTCTGCGCGCAGCCATTTTCTAAAACTCAAGGATGAACAAGAAACAAATCAAGCCGCCTACTCTGGTCTGGATAAAATGAGAGTAGACATTCTCCAAGGCGGCTTAGGCTTGTTAATGCCTGCTCGTCTGGGAGTGCTTGAGTCCATAAGTAAAAATAACGGGACATTAATCATATATACAAAAGAAAAAGATTTATCGCTCCTCACTGATCTTGTCTCAGGCCAGACAAGAATCCTTGTTGGAAGCACAAAAAAAATCAAAAAAGGCAGAGAATTATGCATTTTTGACTCAAATAAAGGAGAGGCCAAGCCGATATCTTCTGTTAATAAAGATAGCCTCGTTCTCTCCTCTCCGCTGAATTCTTCTTATCTAAAAGACGACACCAGCTTGATTCTTTTGAAAAAGATTTCTCTTTTCCTTGATGAAAACAAACACATCCTAAGAAGAAAAGTCAACTCCAGCCCTCCCCAACCCCTAGTTGAGGATGTCACCTCTTTTGATTTTGATTATGAAAAATCTTCTAATCTAGCAAGATTACGACTTGGTCTTAAAGCCAATAAGAATAAGGAGAGAAGATATGAGATTTCTGTTTTTCCGAAAAATACGGCACTGGCGTTCCGCCGATAAACAGAGGAGGAAATTAAAGAAAGGCGCCATGACTCTTATTTCCGCTTTTTTATTTTTTGTTTTTTCTACGCTTGGAATGAGTATGCTTTATATTTCTCAAATTTATATTAAATTAAGTGCCTATAAAAAAAATTCCATACTGCTTGATTATGCTTCAGAGAACGGAATAAAACAGGGATTCAATCAGCTTGTCAATTTGCTCTCAGAGGCATCTTTTCCTTCTATTCTTACTCCTGAAGAGACAAATGAGCTCAAAGAAGACGCCCTGAACAGCGGAAAAAAAATATTAGAAAAACTCCTTGGACCGGAAATTCCCCTCAACAATTCAGCAACCTGGGAGAAATTAAGCTGGGAAACCAGCACGCTTTTTTTCCTAAAAACAATCGAAGAAAAAGACGATTACTTTAAGGCAGTTTACAAAGCAGAAATACGTTCGGAAGGAATGATAAAAAATTTCAAGCCAAAAAGGGAATCCACTCTTGAGAGCACAATGGAAATTCTTGTTGGAAACCTTTCCCTTCCTAAAATTCCGCTTCTTATAGATAAAAAGCTCAATCAAGAACAAGGAGAAAATTATATGGAAAAAAACAAAATAGAAATCCTGCCCTCAGACGAAAACTCCCTTCCTCCTCAAATAAACTTCTCTGAAGAAAAGCTTCTTCCTCAAGAAGCAAACTCTCAGTTGAACAAAGCCTTGAAAATAAAAATATTCTATCCCCAAAATCTTTCCACGGCTCGGCTCCGAACAGCCCTTGGGCTGGAAGAAACATCAGAGCCAGTGCCTGAGGGAGTCTACTTAATCAAAGACGATTTGGGCTTAGGCGGTATTTATGTTCAGGGAGATCTGGAGGAAATGGTCCTGGCCCTTGAAGGAGATTTCCAGGTTATATCATTTCTTACTCAACATGGCTGCTGGGTTCTTAAATTCAGCCCATCTAAAAGTAAAACGATATTTTCCTCACCCACAGAAAAGCATTTTTATGATTTTATTCCCCTTGGAATCATTATTGTAAACGGTGAGATTCGATCGCTTGGCGGCGGCATTGTAGATTCTTCCGGTCAAGTTATCCTGGTCAAGGAGGAAGAAATTCCCTCTATTCTTCATGGTGTGAACATGACGATTATATCATCAGACAAGATCAATCTCTCCTCCCATCTTATCCAGCAAGGATTAAAATGGAAAGAAGGAATTCCTTATCTCAAAGATTCAAACTCTCAACTGATTATTTTTGCAACGGGGAAAGATTTCTTGGAAGGGAGCGAGCGGGAAGGGAAAATAGTCGTTGATAGAAATTCCCCTAAGGAGATAAAGGTCCAGGCTTCCCTTACAGCCTCAGGAAAGGGATTTTCCGTTGAAGGCGAGGGAAAAACAGTTCACATTTTGGGAAGCCTCCAGGCCTCAGATTATACCTCTAACAAAAACAAACTAAAAATAACTTTTGATGATCGGGTTTTAGAAGAGAACAGCCTCCTCCAAAATGCTCCCCAAACAACAAAGCCTGTGCTTCTCCTTTCTTCCTTTAAACCCATGGAATGGAAGGAATTCTAAATGAAAAAAAGAAAAATATTTTCTTCTTTCTATTTCAATAGAGGTTTTTCACTCCTGGAGGTCATGATATCGCTTATAATCCTGGCCATCATGGTGAGCATGGCTTCCGTATCATTCCTGAATCTTTCTCCAAAGTACAAACTCAGAAAGGCAGTGTGGGAAATAAATTCGCGTATGAACTATGCCCGATACAAAGCCATATTCAAGGGAATAAAAGTGAGGATCAAGTTTGACTCAAAAAGCTATAGCATTGAATTTTATGACGAAAAACAAAAAAAATGGGTAAGGGAACAAATATATTTTCTTGAAGGGGTCACAATTCAAGCCAACAACAGCCCCACTTTCCATCCTGGAGGAAACGTCTCCAATTTAGCTTCTATCTATATTTCTAATTCTTGGGGGAAATACAAGATAACAATCGCCATTTCAGGCAGGATAAAAGCCGTCCATGTATAATCTTCTATTTCCTCTCAAACACGATTTTTCCGTCGATGATAGTGAAAGCCGCTTCTACCTTAAGAATTTCATCTTCTGGAATTTCAAGCAGATTCCGGTCAAAAACAGTGATATCCGCAAGTTTTCCTTCCTCTAAAGAACCCCGGATTTTTTCCTCAAATGCAGCATAGGCATTATTGATGGTGAAGGCTTTGATGGCTTCCTCCACAGATATCCGCTGCTCAGGAAACCATCCTCCTTCTGGAGTGCCTTTCAATGTTTTTCGAGCTACTGCTGCATAAATCAAATATTTTGGATGCATATGATAGAGCGCCGCACTCGTCCCTGGCCAATCAGAACCAAAACTCAGGATAGCACCGTTATCTATGAGTGATTTAAAGGCATAAGCCCCTTTGCAACGCTCATGTCCTATCCGCTCTTCCATCCAGCGCATGTCGTCAGAGATATGATAGGGATTAACCTCAGCAATAACATTCAGGGCCTTGAATCGAGGAAAATCCTGAGGTCTGATCACCTGGGCATGGATAACCCTGAAGCCTTTTAAGTCTATCCCTTCGTTTTTCAGCCTTTCGTAAAGGTCAAGCATCTCTGCTACACCTCTGGTTCCGATGGCATGGACATTGGGAGCAAAACCGGCTTCTATACCCACTTTAATAAGATTGTACATTTTTTCCATGTTGCCGACTTTGAATTCGGGATCATCAGAAGTATGACGCCGCCAATGTCCATAATTATCCGGTTGATCATCGTATGGTTCGAAGAAAAGAGCGCCGTAAGTCCCCATGATGCCGTCAATGTAGCCTTTCAAGGCTCCATAGCGCAGCCACATGTCCTTTTCTTTTGTTTTCGGGTGAAGCCCCATGGTCAGGCCTATGTCTTTCAACTCGGCTCCCCGAGTAAGATCGGGCCTCAGCCAAACTCGACAAGTAAGCTCTCCGTTCTCTTGAAGTTCGATGAACCGCTGCGTCTGAGCCGGGCGAGCAATATCATGAATCTCAACAATTCCTGACTCTCTGAGAGCTTTTAGAGCAGCCCGATTCTCATCCAAAAGCCTCTTATGAGACTTTGGTTTGCGAGCTTTCATCAACTTATCGAAGGCAGGAGAAGGACGGAAAATTATTCCTGTCGGATTGCCATCCTCTCCTAT
>JAUWYH010000033.1 GCA_030615975.1 Candidatus Aminicenantota bacterium | reverse complement strand
AGGTCGGCATCTTTTCCCTCTTTGATTTCTCCTTTTTGTTTGAGCTTGTAGAAGAGTGCAGGATTGGTGGAAAATAGTTTTAAAGCGTCTTCTAAGCTTAAGATATTCTTTTTTATCAAGCATCGAAAGTTTTCCAGGAGAGATTTTTGGGTTGCGATGGTTAGACCAACAAGATTTCCCCTTTTGTCAAAAACCGGAAGACTTCCGTTGCTGTCAGAACTTATTGTGATATGGGTAAGAGGAACTTTTTTTTCGAGGAATAGGCGGATTGCGGCAGCGATGCTTGTCTCGCTGTTATCTTTAGGTTCAGGATCAATACCAGCCGTTAAATCGACATACCCTCCCTGATTAACGAAGGTAATGGCTTCTTCAAGGAGTTGAGGATTGCGGTTGACATGGGTGGGGATGACTTGTGTAGGAGGAATTTCTGTTTCCTTGATCAGCCTGAAAAGCATTTCTAATTTACGGTGGCCATCGCCGAGGTGAAGGTGAAGAACACCTGCTTTTCCTCCCAACATTCCTCCAACACGACACTCTGCGGCCAAGCGGGCAATCTCTTCGAAAGTGGGCTGGGATGAACGATGATCAGAGATAGCTATTTCTCCCGATCCGATGACTTTTTCGATGAGAATAAGATCGGAACGAACACTTCCTGTGATTGTGACCACAGGAATCTCATAGGATCCCGAAAAGATATAGGTCGTGATTCCTTCTTCTTCGAGACCCCTTGCCTTAGCTAGGAGCGATTCCATATGCCGTGTTGTTCCATCTGTACCCAGGCAGCCGATGACTGTTGAAACGCCACTTGAAAGGATGTCTTCTACAGTGATTTCAGGAGCCCTTGTAGCTGGTCCTCCTTCTCCCCCTCCGCCTAATAGATGAACGTGGCTATCAATGAATCCAGGAGTTATGATCTTTTCTGAGGCATCTATGGTTTGGACATTGACTCCTCCAATCTTAATTTCCCCGGGTTGGCTGATAGCTCCAATTTTATTCCCTAAAATCAAAACATCTCTCTTGCCTAATGGCATGGGCGCAAAAATATTTCCATTCTGGATCAAAAAGATCATCTTTTCCTCCTCACAAAAAACTGATTATGATTTTTTTGTCTATATAAAGGGTTAAATTATCATGACTTGTTTATATTTTCAATAGGATTATAGAGGCCTAACTCCAAAAGAAGCTTTTGAATTTTTAGTAGAATTAGCTTAAAATAAAAAATTGGAACGATTGAAATGGTTACTTTTGAAGAAGAAATAAAAAGAATGGAGCCTGTGATAAGACGCCTAAGCAATTTTGCTCTTCTGGGAAAAAAGATTGTGATTAAAGGGGAGGAAAATTTTATAAAATCAGGGCCGAACATCATTGTCGGCAACCACATCGGAACTTTTAAAGATATAGCGACTCTGTTCAAGATAGTTCCTCGGCCGATTTTTTTTACAGCAAACAATATGATATTTAATAAAAAGGAATTCAATTTTCTCATCAAGAAGCATCTTCGTCGTCATTTTAAAAACCTTGCTCCTTTTTTGGAACTTCTCATTATTCCTTTGAAATCCTATATAGTTAACTATATTTCGACCAACATCAATAAAGTAGGAACAATTCCTGTGGATTTATACCAGAAAAAGAGGCTGGCTATAAGAACCTGCCAAGATTATCTCAGAAAAGGAAGAGTCTTCATTGCCCTCCAGGGCCGAGGCAGGATCATGAAAGGGAGTCTCCATCCTTATGTGAGCTCTTTTAGGGGAGGGGTTTCGATCATTTCTTATAATTTGTTTCGAAAGGAAGGAATCAAAGTTCCTGTCACTCCAATAGCTTTCTTTGGAACGCATGCTCCTTTTCTCATTCCAGCGAAAATAAGAGTCAATGTCGGGAAGCCGATGTATATAACAGATTATATTGAAGAAGAATTTACGGATGTTGTAAACAGGTTCAGAGAGGCGATGGAGAGAAGAGTTAAAGACCTTTTCGCTGAAAATATTCGTAAAGGGTGAAGTTAAATAAGAAATTTCCCATCTTTTACGATATATTTCCCTTTGGCTCTAATCGTGACTTTATTCACCAGAGCATCATAGTGATGTGGACTTCTGTTGCGACCCAGACCGTAGGAGTCTCCGATCGCAAAATGGGCTGTCCCAAAAGCTTTTTCTGCTTCCAGCATGTTAGATGTGATCCGGGCCTGAGGATTTGTCCCAATGCCAAACTCCCCGATGATGAGACCTGTTTCATCTTTGCCGATGTTTTTAACGATAGCCTCTATGCCATTTCCCTTGAATTTCACAAGTCTCCCTTTTTCAAACTCCATGACTCCGTGGCCCAGCTTATCGTCGATGAGGCTGATGACCAGTTTTCCGTTAAAGGTGTCCTCCACCGGTGCTGTGAAGCACTCTCCAGCCGGGAGGTTCCCATGATATCCTTTGCGGCTTATATCGCCGTTATCATTGGCCCATTTCCTTCCCTTCACGCTGAATTCAATCTTTGTTCCTTCCGGATTCTCCACAAGAACACAATCTGCATCTTTTAAAGCTTTTATCGCTTTTTTTGCGAAAGCATCCATCTTCGCAAAATCGATATTCACAAGGCGTTCCATCATATCTTTCGTAAGACCAGGCATCATACAGATGCGGCTGTTTTCCATGCCGACCTTCACCATGTATCCTCTGAAAGGTTTTTCTTCGATCCTCGAGTCAAGCATATAAGCTATAATTTCGGCCTTTTTAGCCATTTCCTTAAAGAGGCGTGTTGGTTGTGTGATAGGTCTTAAGGTCTCTGTCATGAGATAGGTTGTTGTTTCGGCTCCACGCTCTTTGGCCCAATAGGCGAGAGCTTCAGCTATCTCCATTTTCTGTTTATCTGTAACAAGCAGGAATCTTTCCCCTTTGCGCAGGCGGAGGGATTGCTTAATGGCTTTTTCCGCAGCTTTATAGAGATTGTTCATTTTAATTTTCCTTTGGAAGCATCACAAATTCCGTGATAGAAGAAGTAAGAACTCACAAGATCGTAGAGGGTAAGGGCATGGGTGTGACGAACCCCCTGTCCTTACCCTCATCACGGAAGATGGGATGCTTACTTTTCCTTTTATTATTCTCCTTCAAAGCGAGACAGTATATCAGCATTGATTTTAAGAAAAAGTTCGTATCTTATCTTCACTCCTTTCTCCGCTCTCAATTTGTACATATAAGATTGGAGAAATTTGTTCTTTTTTGCTTCAAGAAAATTATCTTTTTCCTTTTTTTTGCTTTCTTTGAAATCTTGGCGTGTGACTTCTTTTCTACCTAAGATTCTTATCAAGACATAGCCTTTTTCAAATTCAACAGGTTCACTCGGCTGTTCTAAAGGAAGAGAAAAGGCGAGGCGGTCGACCTCTGAGTTTTCTCCGATAATACCCAAATACTGTCCTCGTTTGTGTTCCTCTGCGGTATTGTATATAAGGTCGTATTTTTCTGCTAAATTTTCAAGGTCTTTCCTTTTAAGTTCTGATCTTGCTTTTTCCATCCTTTCAAAAACTTTTCCTTTCTTCTTTTTGGCTAGAAATTCCTTCTTGACTTCATCTTTGACTTCTTCGAAATTTCCCTGGTGAGAAGAGACGATCTTTTTGAGTTGGACAACGCCGATACCTTTGTACGTATAAACAAGAGAAGAAATCTCCTTTTCCTTGAGTTTGAAGAGAGTTTGGCTGATAGAACCAGAGGGGTCTATGTCTTCTATTTCTTGGCCCTCTTCAAGAAGACCGGTTTGTCTTATCTTTAATCCGATTTTTTGGGCTGCTATGTCCACACTTTTCTCTTTTCGCGCCCCTTTTTCGAGGTTAGAGATTTTCTTATCTGCTAACTCTCGGGCTTTTTGATCTTTGAGGATGGTTGTAATTCTTTCTTTAACGTCTGAAAGGGGCTTTGCCAGAGAAGGCTTTTTTTCTGTGATTTTAAGAAGAGAAACACCATCTTCGAGCTCTATAAGATCAGAATTTTCTCCTGAGGCTAATTTTTCAATTTCTTTCTGTTCTTTAGAAGATAACCTTTTCCAGTCAAAAAGACCCCAGTCTCCACTGTCTTTTGCTTTTTCGTCCTTTGAATGTTTTTTCGCCAGTTCAGAAAAATCTTCACCTTTCTGAATTTTGTCCAAAATGTTTTTAGCTTCCGCCGCTACGAGCTCTTTTTCTTTATCTTCATAAGGAAGATAGATTCTGCTGAGTTTGACTCTTTCTGGCTCTTTGAATTGTGACAGGTTATCTTTGTAATATTTCTCGATTTCTGAGTCTTCGAGTTCGATTTCATTTTTTAATTCGTCAGTTTTGAGGAAAACCATTACTCCTTCTCTTTTTTCTGGGGTTTGGAATTTTTCTTTATTCTCTTCAAAATAAGCCAAAATCTCCTCAGGTTGTGGCTCTTCTTTCAATTCTATTTTTTCCGTCTCCCCGACGACGTATTCCAATTTAGCGCTTTCGTTGTTCTTCTTATAATTTTGCCAAATTTCTTCTTCAGTGGCGGTTACTCCTGCTGTGAGGGCTTTGATCAGTTTATCGATTATAATTTCTTTTCTAAGACTTTGTTCGAATTGAGATACAGGAGTCCGATTCCAATCCAAGATTCTTTTATATTCTTCAAAACCAATAAATTTTCCATCTTTTTGGAACACAGGATAGCTCATGATTTTTTCTCGAATTTCCTCAGGTGTAGCATCTATGCCCATATCTTGAGCCAGTTGAAGCAGAAGTGATTGCTGGATGATTTGTTCTAAAACTTGCTGGGGTATGTTGAGTTGTTGGATAAAGTTTCTGTTGAGTTCCTTGAACTCCCTTTTTAGCGTTTCAAGCCTTTGTCTTAAATTTTGAGAGTATAGATTAGCCGAAATCTTTTCTTTTCCTACCCTGGCAATGGTGCTTGCTGCTTTCTTCTCTCCTAATCCTCCACCCCAAACAGCGAAAATGGTTATGATAAAGGCAGCTATCACGATCCAAAGGATAGGAGCCAAGGATTTTACATTTTTTCGCATTGCTTTTAACATTTTTTTACCTCAATCTTGTTTGGAAGTATTTCTGCTCAAAAAAATAGGGAAATAAATTAATTTTCTTTTAATAAATATCTAGAGATAACAAGGCGTTGGATTTCAGAAGTGCCTTCATAGAGAGAGAGAACTCTAGCATCTCGGTAAAGCTGTTCGATAAAGAATTCTCTGGAATATCCGTAACCTCCATGAATTTGAAGGGCCTGATAAACAATTTTATTGGCGGCCTCTGAAGCAAAAAGCTTGGCCATCGCAGACTCTTTTCCAAAGGGTTTCCCTTTGTCGTATAGATCAGCGGCTTTGTAAGTGAGCAATCGAGCTGCCTCTATAAGGGTGGCTATATCAGCTATCATGAATTGAATGGCTTGAAATTCAGATATTTTTTTGCCAAAGGCTTGCCTTTGTTTTGCATATTTAACTGCCTCTTCCAGAGCTTGTGAGGAGAGGCCGACAGCTTGAGCAGCAATCCCGATTCTGGATCTATCCAAACAATGAAAGGCAATAGATGATCCCTTTCCTTCTGCGCCCAGTAGATTCTCCGAAGGCACTTGGCAATCTTCTAAGAAAATTTCGCTCGTGACAGAAGAATGGAGGCCCATCTTATCTTCAATTTTGGAAATTTGCACTCCTGGAAATTTTTTTTCCACAATAAAAGCGCTTATTTCATTCATGCCTGGTTTGACCTCGCTTTTAGTAAAAAGAATGAAAGCGTCTGCATCGTTGCCGCTTGTGACCCATGATTTTGTTCCATTCAAGACGAAGATATCCCCTTGCCTCACTGCCTTTGTTTTAAGATTGGTTGCATCAGAGCCAGCTCCTGGCTCGCTCAAACTAAAGGCTCCAAGCATTTTACCTGTTGCTGCTTGAGGAAGGTACTTTTTTTTCTGGTTTTCGGTTCCAAACTTCAAGATAGAGTAACAAAAAAGAGAATTATGAACATTGACAATCACAGCCAAAGAAGGGGAAACTCGCCCGAGCTCTTCGATTGCGAGAACAAAGGATAGATAATCCGTTTTTATTCCTTCATATTCTGTGGGAATGGTCATGCCTAATATTCCAAGAGTTGCAAGTTTTTTAAGGATTTCGCGAGGGAATTCATGATTGTTTTCTAAAGTTTTCGCTTTTGGCCGGATCTCTTTTTGAGCAAAATCTCTGATCATATCTTTGAGTAACTTTTGATCGTCTGTGAGATCAAAATTCATTTTTTTTCCTTGTGAGGTATTTGTAAGCTTAATTTCTTGCTTCAGAGAAAGAATGCTATTTTATTGGCCTTTTTTCTTTTGAAAAAAGCGGCAGAAGCCTCTTATAAGTTATTTTAAGGTCCTCTAGGAATATCTTAGTCTTGCCCACGATAGGCATGAAATTTGAATCTCCTGTCCAGCGGGGTATAACATGAAGATGATAATGATCGGAAACTCCTGCACCTGCACTCTTACCAAGATTCATTCCCGTGTTAAAACCGTGAGGACGATAGTTCTTTGTTAAAATCTTGAGGCTCAGTTTAAGAAGATCTGCCATTTCATCGGTCGATTCCTTTTTGGCTCGTTCAAAAGAGGCGATGTGTTTATAGGGAGCAATCATGAGATGTCCGGGAGTATAAGGGTATTTATTGAGCATAATGAAGTTGTGAATGCCTCTAAAGAGGATAAAAGCCTTTACATCATCTTTTTGTTTTAGAGCGTGGCAAAAAATGCATTCTTTCATCTTAAATAATTTTTTTACATATTCCTCTCTCCAGGGCGCTGTGATATATTCCATTATTTGTTAATCATGTTTTTCAATAATTTACTCGGCTTGAAATAGAGAACTTTTTTTGGTGGAACCTCAACCGGCTCGCCGGTTCGAGGATTTCTTCCTGCCCGAGCCCCTCTATGCCGGAAGCGAAAACTTCCAAATCCTCTTAATTCTATTTCTTCTCCTTTTTTTAATGCTTCTTTGATTGTCTGAAAAAAAAGATTAACACCTGTTTCTGCTTCTTGTTTTGAGATATTCATTTCTTTTGAGATTTTGTCGATTAAGTCTGCTTTAATCATCTTTTTCCTCCTTTTTGTTTTTTTTCTGGGACCCTAAGTTTTTAAGCTGGTCACTCATGATGTCCCCCAGGGTTAGTCTATTATTTTGATTCTGCATATATTTTTGATATTCTAATTTTTGCATTTCTATTTGGGCCTGTTTGAAGCTGAGCGATAATTTTTTATTTTTTTGATCCATTTTTATGATTTTGGCCATCTTTTCTTCACCCAAAGAAAAATCCTCTTCGGGATTTTCAATCTTTCTCTCATCAAGTTCAGAAAGAAAAACAACTCCTTCAATTCCTGGAGTTATTTCAACAAAAGCACCAAAATTGGTGAGGCGAACGATTTTCACTTTGACAAGGTCTCCGGTCTTTTGTCTTTGGAAAAAATCTTCCCATATGTCTCCTTCTAATTGTTTTATGCCCAACGAAAACTTTTGTTTTTCTACATCAATATTTAAGATGATAGCTTCGACTTCCTGGCCAACTTTTAGTCTCTCGGAAGCATGGCTAATTTTTTCCCAAGATATATCAGAAATATGGATGAGTCCTTCAATTCCTTTTTCTACTTCTATGAATGCGCCAAAATTTGTAATGTTAGTTATGGTTCCTTTGACCCGAGATCCTGGACTGTACTTTTGTCTTAAAAGTTCCAAGGGATGGGGAATGATCTGTTTAAGGCCAAGAGAAATCCTTTTATTAGAAGGATTAATGTCGAGGATAGTCACAGTTACTTCTTCTCCAGGAGACAGAATTTTTTTTGGATGAATAAGCTTCCGGGACCAGGTTAGGTCCGAAATATGAACTAATCCTTCCACACCTTTTTCAAGTTCAATAAAGGCTCCAAAATCCGCAAGACTCACTACTTTCCCTTTTACATTTTGTCCAATTTTATATTTTTCTTGTATATTTTCCCATGGATTAGGGGTCAATTGCTTATAGCCAAGGGAGATCCTTTCCTCTTTTTCTTTGAAATCGAGGATCAAGACTTCTGTTTCTTCTCCAACTCGGAAGATTTCTGATGGATGATTTATCTTCCCCCAGGACATGTCTGAAATATGAAGGAGACCTTCAACTCCCCCTAAGTCAATAAATGCTCCGAAATTTGTTAATGATTTGACCTGCCCTTTTATTTTTTTCCCTCTGGTAAGATTGCTGAAAACTCGTCTTTTTCTTTTTTCCTTTTCATCCTGGAGGAAAAGTTTTCGGGAAAGAACGGCATTTTCATTCCTTCTGTCGAATTTAATAACTTTGAATTTGTATTTGTTTCCTATGAGTTTTTCTGGTTCTTTAACTGTCCTTATATCGGCATGAGAGTCGGGCAAGAAAGTATTGATTCCGACATTAACGGTGTAACCGGTTTTTATTTTTTCGGTTATTTTCCCGAGTACCCAGCTTTTGTATTGATAAGCCTTTTCTAGATTATTTAAGGCTTTTAGAGCTACTGCCTTTTTTCTAGAGAGAATGAGATAGCCTTCTTTCAAGTCACTCCTTTCCAAAACGGCTTCTACGGCATCTCCTGGATGAATTTCACTCAAATCTAGGTTTTCAATGAAGTCTTCGATAGGAATAATGCCTTCGGACTTAAATCCAACGTCGACAAGAACGTAAGTTGAAGTAACCTTAATAACCTTACCTTTGATTATGTTCCCAAGTGTGAATTCTTTGGCATTGAACTGATAATGTTCTAATAGATTTTTATAATCTTCAGATGAAATTTTTTCTTCATTTTCTGATTTTTTTGTTATCTCTGACATTGGACAATGTTCTCCCTTTGAAATTGGTGGGCGAAGCTCGTTTTGATTTTTTTAACAGCTTCTTTGACAGCTTCAGGAGGAGTGGATGCGCCCCCTGAGAGGCCAATTTTCTTTGCTCCTTTAAGCATTCGAGGTGTGATTTGCTCTACTATTTCGATAAAAAATGTGTTGGGTAATATTCTTTTTGAAATCTGGTAGAGTTTGAAAGTATTGGAACTATTCTTTCCTCCTACAATAAAGAGAGTATCTACAGAAGAGGCAAGTTTGGAAGTTGATTTTTGTCGAGTTTGAGTTGAGTGACAGATGGTGTTATAAACTTTTAATTCCTCTGTTTTCTCGATAAGCGAAGCGACAACTTTTTCAAAAAGATATAAATCTTGAGTGGATTGGGCAAGAATAACCCTCCTTTTTTTTAGAGGCAGATTTCTGACCTGTTTCTCATTTTCTAAAATAGTCCCTTTTCCCTTGCTGAATCCTATAAGGCCTTTTATTTCTGGATGTTCCTTGTTGCCGACAATGATGATTTCTTCCTCTTCCTCGGCTAAACTTGCGACCAATTTTTGAATTTTCTTGACGATAGGACAGGTGGCGTCGACAATTTCAATTTGTTTCTTCTCCAACATTCTGTATATTTCGGGGGAGACTCCATGGCTTCGAATAATCACAGTTCCTACCTTTATCGCATTCATATTGTCAACAGAGTGAATTCCTAGTTTTTTCAAATCTGTTATAACCTGAGGATTGTGGATTAGGTCGCCTAATGTGAAAACCTGGTCGTTTTTTTGAAGCCTTGTCTGTCTTGCTATTTTAAGTGCTCTTTTGACTCCATAACACAGTCCAGAGTTTTTTGCTATTATGATTTCCATTTTTTTGGAATTAAGATAATTGATTATATTATATTAGTAAGAGCTTCTTTGTCAATCCTAAATACATATAAAATCTTGACTTAGCTTCTTTTTAGAGGGGTGAGGAAAAATCCTATTCCATTCTCCTGAACTTGCAAAGGAGAAGGAACGTTATCAATTTCGATTCTTTTCTTGGGATCAAGCTCATTAAGGCTGGCGAGGAGTGCACTTATAGAAGCTAAGTGACGGGCCACTCTTTGTTTAAGAGGGATTCCTTCTTCGCCATAGGGAACGAAAAGGAGTCCAAGACGAGCGGCCTTAGTGTAATTTTTATCTTTTCCATCCACAATCAAAGAAGGAGAAGGTTTTCCTTTGAGCCTTCCGTGGGAAGCATTGGCGGTTTCGAGCAAAACGGCTTGAATATGAGCCTCATCTCCCCATTCTCGGTGACTCAAGCCTCGAAGGTTCGGAGGAGAAGCTTCCAAGCGAAATTCAAAGCCTTCCAGTTGGAGCTCCATTTGGGATAAGGCAGCGAGTTCCGCGCTGTTATCATGGAAGACAATAGCGTTTATTACAGGATATTCTGGAGCTGCCTCATGGAGGTCAATTCCTAGATCAATTTTCTCTTTTTTGATAAGCTCCATGATTCCAAAAGCAATCTTCTCTGTTAGATATCCCTTATTCTTGCCCGGAAAGCAACGGTTTAGATTTCGAGTTTCAATTCCAGAGATCTTTTGTCCTGCAGGGTTGATATAAAGAGCTGGATCCGGCCATTGATGTACAGGGTTAGTGAGACGGGAGCCGTAGCGAAACTCTCTTCTGCCTCCAGAAGTTTCAAGGAAAAAACGCTGTGGATTTCCTTCTTGAGGGTCGTTATGGGTGAATCCGCTGTTATTTGCCCGAGGAATGATGATGAGTTTTCCTCGAGTGACGCGAATATTTTCGATGAGAAGCACCGCTGTTACAAAGCCAGCTGGTTCATTGGGATGTGTTCCTCCTAAAATCAGAATATTTCCTCCTTCTTCTTGGCCCTGATAGAGGAAAACTTCCGTATCTCCAGGAGTATCTTTCAACTCTGGAAAATAAGAGCTTAACATTTTTTTTGTAGAGAGCCATTTACTTGGATAAATGGCTTCTTTTTTGTGCATGCTTATAAATTGGAAGGCGGAGAGAAGGCAGACTACAGTGGTCAAGAGAAAAAGAAAAAGCCCTGAAATAAAGTTCCCCTTTAATTTACTCATAATTTATTTAATCAGGAAAAGCCTCAGGAGAAACATGATCAGGACGATTGCAGCACTGAGTTGGTTCAAGATTTTTTTTTCGCGCATTAGGTACCAGATGAAATTTATCGTCAGATAAATGATGACAAAATGATAAATGATTTGTTTCATCTTTTTATATAATTTTATCCAATAAAGGAGCTAGGAGTAATACCCCTATCCCCATTGAAAGCT
>JAUWYH010000129.1 GCA_030615975.1 Candidatus Aminicenantota bacterium | reverse complement strand
CCATCTGCCAATCACCACTCACCCTTCCTTCCCATTCTTCCATTTTCACTGGTACTTATCCTTTTTATCACGGTGTAAGGGATAATGGTGGTTTTTATCTTGAACAGGATAAGGTTACTCTTGCAGAGGTGCTTAAAGAGAACGGCTGGGCTACCAGCGCTTTTATCGGAGCCTTTGTGCTAGATTCTCGTTGGGGCCTGGATCAGGGAATTGACTATTATTATGACAACTTTGATTTTGCAAAATACAAAAGGATAAGCCTTGATTCAGTTCAACGAGAGGGAGGAGAAGTCATAGAGGCATTTTTTGAGTGGTTTGAAGAAAATTATCAGAAGAAATTTTTTAGTTGGATACATCTTTATGATCCCCATACTCCTTATGATCCACCAGAGCCTTATAAAAGCCGGTATTCTAACAGACCTTGGGGTCTTTATGATGGGGAGATAGCCTATGTCGATAGTCTGATTGGAAAAGTTTTAGATAAGCTTAGGGAAAAAGATATATTGGAGAAAACCTTGATAGTAATAGTGGGGGACCATGGAGAAAGCCTGGGTCAGCATAGCGAGAGCAGGCATGGGTTTTTTATCTATGATGCCACCATCTCAGTTCCCTTAATCATCAAAATTCCTTCTTCAAAATTAGGAGAGATTGAGGTTTCATCCCAGGTAGAAACTATTGATATTATGCCTACTCTTATGCAGATACTCGGTCTCCCTGTTCCTCATGAGGTTCAGGGAAATAGCCTTATCCCGTTAATTATGGACAAAAATCCAAAACAAGAAGCCTTAGCTTACAGCGAAACTTATTATCCGCGATATCGTTATGGATGGAGCGAGCTGAAAAGTCTTCGCAGCACTCAATATAAATATATTCAGGCTCCCAGACGTGAACTCTATGATCTTACCAAAGACCCCGATGAGCAATATAATACATATAAGCAAAACCTCAAAATAGGAAAGAAATTCGAGCAAAAGCTAAAGAGTCTCCAAGAAGAAATGTCTGCCAAAGGGATCGAAGAAAAAGGTCCCCAAAAACTGGATAAAGAGTCTAGAGAAAAACTCATGGCTCTGGGATATATTGGGGGCTTTACTTCCCAATCGAAGCTAAAAAAGACTGAGAATTTACCAGACCCAAAAGATAAAATCCATCTCTATAAAAAAATAAAAATGGCTGAGGGAGCCTCTGCTGAAGAGGAACTGGATGAGGCATTAGAGAGAATAACCGAGGTTATAGAAGAAGATCCTCTGATTATGGAAGCCCGTCAAATTCGAGCCCGGATCTTTTTAAAGCTGAATAAAGTTGAAGAAGCCATTGAAGATTGTAAAGAGGCCTTGAAGATTGACCCAGAATACGAAGCAGCTATATTCAGTTTAGCTCAAGCTTACAAACGGCTCAAAAAATACGATGAAGCCATAGCTGGCTACGAACGGTTAATGCAACTGGACCATAGAGACTTTAAACCCCCCATGAACCTTGGAGATATTTATTTGGAAATGAAGAATATAGATAAGGCCATACCCTTCCTTCAGAAGGCAATAGATCTAGAGCCAGAACGGAGCTCTATGGCTCACAACCTGTTGGGAGCGGCTTATTTAGAGAAAAAAATGCTGGAAAAAGCAGAGTTGGAAATTAAAAAAGCCTTGGAGATGAGGCCACGAATCCCGGATGCCCATTATAACCTGGCACTCCTTTATGAAGAAAAGAAAGACCTAAATAAAGCGGTAAAGGGATATGAAAAGGAAATCGAATTACATCCAGCAGCCTATCCTGCCCATTTCAATCTGGCAAAGCTTTATGGAAAGATGGGTTATCTGCATAAGGGGATCGAACATTTCAAGGAAGCCATAAAGCATAAAAAAGACTTTGCTAATGGATACATCTACCTAGCAAAGGCGTACTTAGATTTGGGTGAAAACTTTGACGAAGCTATGCTCCTTGCCAAAAAAGGTCTAGAATTAGCCCCTGAATCAGAATATGCACCCCTAGCCCATTATACACTGGCAGATATGTACAATCGTCTAGGTCAGACGGATAAGTATCATGAAGAACTTCGAAAGGGCCGACAGCTTCAGCAAAAATTAGAGAAGAATGATCAAAAGAATAATCTAAGGTAAATTCAAACTTTTTAATATCTCTTTTGCAATTTTGGCATTCTGATTTTCCGGATCCATGTCTATGAATTTCTGGAGAAGTTCTTTCGCTTTTGCTGAATCGCCTAAACCGATATAAATAATACCAAGCTGATAATAGGCATCAGAATAATTTTCATCCAGAGAAAGCAATTTTTCAAATACAGATTTGGCTTCTGAATTATTCCCGATATTCATCAAACATATGCCGTAATTGTAGTATGTATTTGTATCTTGCTCGCCTAATTCAACTGCTTTCTTATAAAACTCAATCGCTCTTTCAAAATCTTTCTGTTTTGCATAAATTTCAGCTGTCCTTGAAATAGGCAATATAAAATCAGGCTTCAATTCAACCGATTTTTGAAAATCTTCAAGTGCCTTGTCCATGTTTCCAGTTTTTTCAAAAGATCCCCCTCTATAGTAGTAAAAAACGGGATTTGATTGATTCTCTGAGATTGCTTCTGTAAATTTTTCGATTGCCTCTTCATATCTACCCTCATTTAATAAATTTGAGCCCTGACTTGATAATTTTGTAGATTTGGGAGCAACGCTTTCAAAACTGTCAAGTTCTATGTCCATTTTAGTTGCGTCCCCCAGCCTCACCCTGAGCGAACTTTCCATGGGCATATATCCGTCCTTCTCTACGGTAATCTTATAATTGCCGACAACTAGACCTCCCCTGTAAAAGTGTCCTTTTTTATCTGAATATAGTTCAAATTTTATACTTGTGGATTTAGCATACACTAAAGTTATTTTTGCCTTGGATATCGGCTCTCCTGTCTGGGCATCTATTATAAAACCTTCGGCAGCACCTGTTGAGCCCGCAAAAGCTGTCAAATAAAAGGTAAAAACAATAAATAAACCAATAAAAACTAATTTGTTAATTATTTTCATCTTATTGCCCCTTATCTCTGTCCAAATTTTTCTTTTCAGTTTTTTTTTCTAAATTTTTCGCCCTTTCCCAGTAAACTTTTGCCTTTTCTCTTTCTCCCAATGAATAATATATGGCTCCAAGGATCCTATTAATCTTGACTGTATCCCCATACTTTCTTAGCATTTCAAAGTATTCTGCTGCCTTTTGTTTTCTTTTGAGCTCCAGTGAGGAGTTACCAAGTAGCAAAAGTACAGTATAATTTTTTACGACATTCTTTTTTTCAAGAAGTTCGACAACTTTTCCATAGTCCTTTTTGATGTAGTAAGCCCGGGCAATTACAGGAAGCGTTGTTGAATTCCACAAATTTTCAGGTAGTTTGTTGAAGTATTCAATCGCTGTATCAATTTCTCCTTTATTTAAGTATTGCTGAGCCAGCACAAATATATAATTAAATTCTGATGAAGATACCTCAGATCTTTCAAAGTCCACAGGCTTTTCTACGTGAAATGGGATAACAGATATGATTTTTTTATAAATCTCCCCTTTTTCGTTTTTTATAGTTAAAGAATAATTGTCACTTTTTATATTTATTAATGGCTGTCTGAATACAAAAAGATTTCCCTGTTTAACAATATCTTTTATTTCAATAAAGTTATTCTCGTCTACTATGCTTGTAAGATGAATATTAGGTTTTTGTTCTGAAAAAATTAGGCCTTCAAGAGTTTCGTTTTTGTTGAAAATTAAACGGGGATCCAAAAGGACTTTATAGCCTCCTGTGCTGAAAGGCATGAAATTATCAGAATTAATCTCTTTTATTTCGTATCCCACCAAAACTGGCATGGTATAGTCGCTTATGTTTATCCTTTCTTTATGGACAAAAAATCCTTCCTTTGTCTTATTAGAAAAAGCTATGCTGACATTGTATTCCCCTTCAACAATAGGGACAAAATCTTTGAATGCAAGTTTCCTTTCTTCAATCATAGCTTTTTTCTTAGCATCATCGAATTCCAAATTTATATTTCTCTCCTGTTGATGTATAGTATTTCCCTCCAAATCCTCTATTCTTAAATTTATGCTTATATTTGCTCTATGTAAATTGTCAGCAGTCTTCCTCATATCAATCACATCGGGCATAATAGAATAATTAAGAAATTTAAACCCTCTATTCTCACTTATCGAAATAAATCCTTTTCCTCCAATTTCTTTTGCTGAGTAGGTGACATCCACGATACCTTCAATGGCCCCAAAATTTTTAAGATAATTTTTCTCCACTTCTCTTTCAGGTAAGGTATATATCTGTGTAAGGGCAGAACCTGAAGAAGTCAGAGATTGGCCCATAACTGGATCACCTTCTCCAGGGATAATAGAAAGGGTGGCTCGAGCAAGCTCGGGGAAACCCCCTCTTATAATATTATATGCTTTAAGTTTTGATGTCTGTCCCAATGAATAGCCAGGAGAAATTATATCCAAAGCGCTATGAAGGCCTGGGTGATACTGTCTGTAATTCCCAAAATCTTTAGGCCTATAGAATAGTAAGTACATAAAAGGAGGAAGCCCAGGCCTCTCTCCAGCTCTATAACTCCATAATTCGCAATCCACTACATCTTCATGGCCTGAATAATTTTTTTTCTCAAAAGGCTCGCCAAGAAGAATATAAATCCGCCCTCTATCGGAGTTAGGTCCTTCTAAATGAGCCTCTGCATGCCATAGGCGCCTATAAAACTCAATTTTGTATTCATTATATGGAGTTTCAGGCTTAGGATCCCTTACTTTCCAGAATGATCCTTGAAATCTCTTCCTATCTTCCTCTGTTTCCAAGCTATTAAAAACAGCTTTTTCTGCTTTGGTTATGATTAGATGAACTTCGTCCAGCCATTTTTTCCAGGGGTCTGATTTCTTTGTTGAAGCGCTTGAAAAGCTCAAGAATGACGCGAGAAAAACAGATAATAATGAAAAGAGTAATTTTCCCTTATTTTTCACTTTTTCATTATATCATAAATAGAGAAAATGAAAATGT
>JAUWYH010000061.1 GCA_030615975.1 Candidatus Aminicenantota bacterium | reverse complement strand
GGTTTTAAAGCTACGCTTAGAGCAGAGGCAGGTTCAGAAATTGATTCTTGCCCCTGCTCTCCAACAGGCGATAAAACTTCTTCCTTTGACGAATTTAGACCTTATAGAGATTATTGACACTGAGCTTTCTGAGAACCCAATGCTTGAGGTTGAGGAAGAGATGGGAGAAAAAGAATTGGAAAGAGGACAGAAGGCTGAGGGACAGGAAGAAATGTCTGAGGAGAAAGAACCGAAAGAGGCTCAAAAGGAAGAGGAAGAGTTTGAGGCCTATTTTCAGGAATATTTTGATAATGGATTTCGATCCTTTTCTATTGAACGAAAAGAAGCGCCTTCTTTAGAGAATATTATCTCTAAAAATCCTTCTCTTTGGGATCATCTGAATTGGCAAGCGAACCTGACTTTTTTTAGTGGAAATGATAGAGAAATTGCTCAGTATATCATCGGGAATATTAATGAGGATGGTTATCTGACTGTATCTTTAGAAGAGATAGCTGAGGCCACAAAAGCCTCTATAGAAAACATAAATGAGGTAAGGGAAAAAATAAAAAGATTTGATCCTGTGGGTGTCGCAAGCCTGTCCCTTAAAGAAGCTCTTTTGGCCCAAATGGATTATCTCCAGATTGAAGATGAAGTGAGCCGAAAGATCGTTATCCATCATTTACCTCTTTTAGAAAAGTCTGATTATGCTCAGCTTACAAAAAAGCTTGGCATTACTATTTCGGCTATTAAGTATCATATAGAAGTTATAAAAGGCTTGGATCCTGCGCCTGGAAGCAAATATAGTCAGGAGAAAACACACTATGTTATTCCGGACATTATCATTACAAAAGAGGGCAATGAACTTAAAATCGCTTTAAATGATGAAGGGCTGCCTCGTTTAAGGATTAATGGCTATTATAAAAGGCTTCTGGCTAAAGCTTCGAAAGAAAATCCTGAAGCCTATAGATATCTGAAAGAGAAGATGAAGAAGGCATTCTGGTTTTTGCGGAGCTTGGACCAAAGGAATAAGACGGTTTATAGAGTCGCAAAATATATTGTTGAAAAGCAAAAAGATTTTATAGAGAAAGGGATTGAATTTATTAAGCCTTTGACTTTAATGGAGATTGCCCGAGAAATTGGCGTTCATGAATCCACTGTGGGCAGGGTGGTTGCCAACAAATATATCATGACCTCTCGAGGAGTTTTCTCTCTCAAATATTTCTTCCACAAGGCTTTATCTGGAGATTTTGGGGAAGAAATCTCCTCCTTGAGAGTCAAAGAAAGGATGAAGAGACTTGTGGAGAATGAGGATAAAAAACAACCCCTGAGTGATATTCAAGTAGGAGAGATATTGGCTAAGGAGAATTTTAAGATTGCTCGTAGAACTGTTGCAAAGTACAGAAAACAACTGAGTATACCTCCTTCTCACATTAGAAAAAGAAAATATTGGATAGAGAAAATTCAGTGAATATAAACTTAACCGCTCGTCATGCAAACATCACTCCCGAGATAAAGAAATATTGTGAAAAAAGAGCTAAAAATTTAGAGAAGTTATTAGGATACCCGATCAAAGCAGACATTATCCTTTCAGTTGAAAAATACAGGAAAAAGGTTGAGATTAATGTTAAGAGCAAAAGGGTGGCCTTGAATGCGGCTGAAGAGACCCACGATATACTTAACTCTCTCGGGATAGCATTTGACAATATTGAAAAGCGAGTCAAGAAGGGAAGGGGAAAATTAAGAGAGCGAAAAAGAAGAAAGATTAGAGAAAAAGAAATCTTGGCTCCTTCTGCTGAAATAGAAGAGCAGAGAAAAAGAGTCATCAGAAGCGATGATTATTCTCTAAAGCCGATGTCACTTGATGAAGCCCTTCTTCAATTTGATCTAAACAAGAAGGAAGTTTTTGTTTTTCGTAAATTGGGCTCTGAAAAATGGGGCATTATTTACCGAAGAAAAGACGGAAATTATGGTTTGGTTGAACCCGAATAACTAAGTGAGCGATTACAATGAAAATACACAATTTATTGATGCAGGATATGATTATCACAGAGTTGGAATCTCAAGATAGAGAAAGTGTCCTCAAAGAATTGGTCAATTTTTTAAAAAAGAAAAATAAGATTGCCAAAGATAAAGAATTGTATGAAAAACTTCTCCAGAGAGAAAAACTTGGTAGCACGGCTATCGGAGAAGGCGTTGCCATTCCTCATTGTAAGATAAAAGGAGTGGAAAATCCTATTGTTTTGTTGGCTATTTCCAAGAAAGGGGTAAATTTTTATTCTTTAGATGGCAAGCCTTCCCAAATTTTTTTTCTAGTGGTTTCTTCACCCGACAATCCAAGTTTAAACCTTCAAACCTTAGCAGCGATTGCCCATCTTGTCCGAAAAGCCAGCTCTTTAATAAAGAAAATCCTTGAGGCAGAAAGTATAAGCCTCCTCTTGGATATAATCCGCGAGGAAGAAGAAAGATTAAATGGATAAAGGGAAAAATTCTTCCTCTCAAAAGCATATCACAATTTCAGGCGGGATGCTTCGAATTTTCGGCTTGGGCGTCTTGATTAAAGGCGACAGCGGCATTGGGAAAAGTGAGAGTGCTTTGGAGCTTATCTCCCGGGGTCATCCTTTCATATCAGACGATGTGACCGATTTGAGGAAAACAAAAGGTGGTAAACTAATAGGCACATCACCAGCTCTCAGCCGTTATTTTATGGAGATAAGAGGATTGGGAATTATTAATATTAAAAAGATTTTTGGTCCAAAAGCCATTTGTCAGAAAGCTGAGCTCAAATTAATCATCAAACTCAAGGAATGGGAGCAAGGCAGAGAGTATGACCGATTGGGCTTAAAATTTCCTGAAGATTATAAAATTTTAGGACAGAAAATACCTCAAATCAGTATTCCTGTTGCGTCCGGAAGGAATATGGCCACTCTCATCGAAATAGCTTGTAAAGTGCATATTCTAAGAGAGAAGGGTTATCTTGCACCCAAGGAATTAGAGAGAAAGCTAAACCGATCTCTTTCTTTTCATTAATACAGGAAGGGAGAATAAAGTGAGGGATGACAGTTTTCTTATCATAACCGGATTGTCAGGATCCGGAAAGACCATTGTCAGCCACTTTCTCGAAGATTTGGGCTATTATTGTATGGACAATTTACCTACTAAGCTCATCCCCAGCTTTGTTGACCTCTGGATGAGAAAAGAAGTTGAGATTGGGAAAGTTGCTCTTGTAGTGGATATAAGGGAGGCTGGCTTCACTACAGAATTTCCTAAAGTATTAAAAAAGATCAGAAAAAAGATTTCACTAAGGTTGATCTTTCTCGAAGCTTCAGATGAGACTCTGGTAAAGAGATTCAAAGAAACAAGGCGCCCTCATCCTATGGCCAAAAGAAAGTCAGTTTTGGAAAGTGTTGCTTTAGAAAGGAAGAGGCTGGAAGGAGTAAAGAACCTTGCTGATGATGTCATTGATACTTCTTCAAGCAGCATCTCTCAGCTTAAGAAATTTTTGTTGACAAGGCTTTTAGAAAGAAAAGACAGAAAGTTACAAATACTGATTGTTAGTTTTGGCTATAAATATGGCATTCCTTTGGATTCGGATTTGGTTTTTGATACGAGATTTCTGCCAAACCCTTTTTATATTGATGAATTGAGAGTTAAGACTGGAAGAAGCCAGGAAGTCATGGATTATGTGCTCAAAGCACCTGAAACGAATAAATTCCTTTCTGAATTATTCCGCTTTATCGATTATTTGATGCCCCGCTTTATTGAGGAAGGGAAGAGTTATCTCAATATTTCTGTGGGCTGTACAGGCGGGAAGCATAGAGCTGTAGTCTTAGCCAAGAGGCTGAGGGAACATCTCAAGAATAAGAATCACAATATAAGAATTCATCACAGAGATATTTATAAATAAGAACTAAGAAATGGTATTATTAAGCTGTTAAATATTATTTTTAAGACGGAGTAACGGAATTATTGAGTAACTGAATAAAAGAAATAAAATGATCGGTGGAATCATTGTCTCACACGGAAAATTAGCCGAAGAGCTTCTAAATGCTCTGACGATTATTCTGGGTGAGGTATTAAACATCGAAGCCATTTCCATAGGATGGTATGATGATGTTGAAGAATCGAGAAAAAAAATCAATCAAAGTCTGAAGAGAGTTGGCCAAAAAAATGGAGTTGTGATTTTTACAGATATGTTTGGAGGAACTCCCTCTAATTTGAGTTTTAGTTTTTTAAAGGATAATCAAGTCGAGATAATAACTGGAGTCAATCTTCCGATGCTCATAAAGTTTGCCTCTCTCCAGAGAAACAGCAGTTTAAAAGAAGCTGCAAAAAAAGTTGTAGAGCAGGGCAAAAAAAACATTCATCTGGCAAGTGCTCTCTTGAGTTCCAAGCATTAATATTTTCCTATCCAATGGTTGTAAAGAAAATCACTATAAAAAACAAGCTTGGGCTGCATGCTAGGGCGGCTGTCAAATTCGTTAATATTGCTAACCGTTTCGTTTCGACTATTAAAATAGAGAAAGACGGAAATGAAATCGACGGCAAAAGCATTTTAGGAGTTCTTACATTAGCAGCGATCCGGGGGTCTGAGATCATATTAAAAATTTCAGGAAAGGACGAAAACAAAGCTTTAAAGGCTTTGGGGACGCTCATTGAAAATAAATTTCAAGAGAAAGAGTGATTTTTATGGATTATTTTAGGCTGAGAGGAATAGGAGTTTCCCCTGGGATTGCCATAGGTGAAGTTCGTCTCTCAGAAGAAGTGATTTTCACATCTCGGAAGGAAAGTATTTTTCCCCATCAAATTAAGGAAGAATTGAGACGGTTGAGAAAGGCTCTTAGCCGGACAGGAAATCAACTGATTCGCATAAAAAAACAAATAAAAGAAAAAATAGGGGATGAACACTCGTTTATTTTTAAAGCCCACCTGCTCATACTTGAAGATAAATCATTGAATTCAGAGATGGAGAGGATCATCAAAGAAGAAGAATGCAGATCAGAATGGGCAATCTCTCGAGTCCATGAAAAATACCAGAAGATTTTCGAATCCATAAATTATGAATATTTCAGGCAGAGGAAGTCTGATGTATCAGATGTGCTAAGCAAGATATATAGGAATTTAGAATCTGCCAAACAAAAGAAGATGGTTGATGAACAAGAAAAGATTTTAGTGGCTCATGACCTTCTTCCTTCAGAGGCTGCCTTAAGACTGAGCAAAGGTAATGTTTTGGGTGTGGCTATAGACATGGGTGGGCAGACTTCTCACACAGCCATTCTCGCCCGGTCTTTAAACATCCCTGCTGTGGTCGGTTTGCGCAATGTTACTCAGAGGGTAAAAGATGGAGATTATCTCATCGTAGATGGAACAGATGGAGAGGTTATTATAAATCCTCCTTTGGCTACCAGGAGAGAATTTTCGAGCAAAAAGAAAAAATACGATGATTACCGGAAAGAGCTCAAAAAAACGGCTAAATTGAGTTCTTCCACACTCGATGATGTTAGATTTTATCCTTTAGCCAATATCGAACTTCCAGAAGAAGTCAGTTTTGCATTTTCTTTAGGTGCAGAAGGAATAGGGCTTTTCAGGTCAGAATTCCTCTATTTGCAGACGCCAACTCTCCCTAAAGAAGAAGACCATTTCTCGATTTATTCTCGTTTAGCAAAGGAGGCTTATCCTTCACCCGTCTACATCAGAACTGTTGATCTAGGGGGAGAAAAGAGTTTGCCTCAATTGAAGATCAAAAAAGAGCCAAACCCAGCCCTTGGCTTAAGAGCCATTAGGTTTTCTCTGCGAGATAAAGACCTTTTCAAAATTCAACTAAGAGCGATTCTCAGAGCAAGTTTCCTTAAGAATATCAGAATTCTTATTCCCATGATCACAGAAATCGAAGAAATAGAAGAAATTAAACTTCTCTTTCAGGAGGTCAAAGAAGAGCTCAAACTCAAGCGGGAGAAATTTGATGAAAACATTCCATTAGGAGTGATGATAGAAGTTCCTGCAGCTGCTGCTATGACAGATGTGTTGGTGAAGGAAGTTGATTATTTGAGCATAGGGACGAATGATTTGATCCAGTATTATTTGGCTGTCGACCGCTCAAATGAGTTAGTTTCTTATCTGTTTAAGCCCTTTCATCCTTCTATTTTGAGACTTGTTAAATTTATCATCGACGCTGCTCGGAGAGAAGGGAAAGAGATTACTGTATGTGGAGAAATGGCTGCAGATCCCCTTTCTGCGATTGTTTTGCTTGGATTCGGGTTGAGGAAATTTAGTATGAATCCCATTTTTATTCCTCGAGTTAAGAAGGCCTTGCGCTCAGTAGAATATAAGACTGTGAAAAACATTGTCCAAAAGGCAATAACCTTGAAGACTTCTCAAGAGATTGAAGAATATATTATCGAGAAAATACTGGTTAAACATCCAAAAGCATTCTTGATGGGACAGATAACTTAAGAAGTTCTGATTGCATACAGAATATTCTTTTCAAGCCACCATTAACAATCTCAGATCCATGACATTTGTAAAAGTGGGTCCGGTAATAAGTAAATCGTTAAGAGCTTGGAAAAAATGATAGGAATCATTTTCTCTCAGATAATATCCTGGATCCAACCCCAAGGATTTTGCTCGCTGTACAGTCGATCCATCAGCGATTGCACCAGCGGCTTCGGTCGGACCATCTGTTCCATCCGTGCCGCCGCTTAACACAGCCACATCTTTCAACCCCTGGATCTCGATCGATGCGGCCAGTGCAAATTCCTGATTGCGCCCACCAAGCCCCTTGCCTTGGATAGTGACTGTCGTTTCACCTCCAGAAATGACACAGGCGGGCTTTGGAACAGGCAGATCTGTCTTAAGGATTTCCTTAGCGATGGCGGCATGCACTTTAGCCACTTCTTTGGTCTCTCCTTCTATGAATGTGGAGATGATTAGGCTGTTATAACCCAATTCATCGGCTTTTTTCTTGGCCGCCTTAACAGCAACGATATTGCTACCGATGATCAGATTTTGGGTTCGCTGAAAGGCAGGATCATCGGCTTTGGGCGTTTCATCAATTTCGCCCCGAGCACCTTTCTCTAAATGCTTAAACACTGAGACAGGGATTTTATTCCGAATGCTGTACTTATCCAAGACATACAGACAATCGTCGAATGTGCTGTTGTCTGGAACTGTAGGTCCTGAAGCAATGCTGTCCAGATTATCGCCAATAACATCGGAGAGAATCAGCGAAATCAGAGTTGAAGGGTAGGCCAATTGTGCCAAACGCCCTCCCTTGACCTTTGAGATGTGTTTTCTCAACGCATTGATTTCGTGGATAGTAGCTCCGGATTCCAAAAGGATTTTGGTTGTCATTTGTTTATCTTCCATCGTCAACCCTTTGGCAGGGCTGGGCAGTAATGCTGATCCGCCACCTGAGATCAAGAAAAAAACAAGATCTTTTTTCCCAGTATTCTTCACGAGCTCAATGATCTGCCTGGCTCCATGTATGCCTGCTTCATCTGGAACAGGATGACCGGCCTCGAGAATGTGGACTTTGTTTAACGGAACAGAATGTCCGTACTTGACTTGGACAACCCCTGTTTTCATTCGGTCACTCAGAAGTTTCTCGAGAGGTTGAGCCATTGCCGCCGATGCCTTCCCCGCACCAATGACATAGACTCCATCATAAATGGAAAGATCATACATTTGGTCTCCTGCTTTCAATTTGTCATTTTGGCGTTTGAGATGCTGCATGATGGCGTTGACAGGGTTAACAGCTTTTACACCTGTATCGAAGATAGTCTTCGCGTCTTTTCGTAATTGAACCAGGTTCATTTCTGTAAAATATAAATATGCCAAATACCTTAAGATTCTTCTCTTCCATACTCATCTTTCAGGCGAACAATATCTTCTTCATCTGAGTCGCCTAACCAAATCTCCATCACCCGAGCTTGTTTTTGGCCGAGGCAGCGGAGACGATGAGGAGCTTTTCGGGGAATAAATATTTCTTCGTTTTCTTTTGGCTCCCAGACTTTATCAGCAACTGTTATCTCAAGTCCATTA